>NZ_JBBMXH010000152.1:0-6503 GCF_037996725.1 Xenorhabdus entomophaga | reverse complement strand
ATCGAAAAACGATAGGTTATTCTAAGTCAGCAGAAATACACGATAAAGTGATAGGAACGTTCATTGAGCGTGAATACTACTTTCTCTAAAAGATCTAACTATTGGGTTCATGACCGTCCTGGCAGGTGGTGGGCGCCAGTCATGCCGGCAGCCAGCCTCAGGCACTCGAAACTGCCAACAGCGGCACAGGCACCACCCTGAACAGCCAATTCCACTTTATCCGCCATAACCAGCACTGGCGCCCGGCACCGTTACCGAAACCGGTCATTGACGGCCCGCAGATTGCCAAAGTGGTCGGCCCGGCCGGGGAAGAAATCTTCTGTGATCAATACGGACGGATCCGCCTCCAGTTCCCGTGGGATCGCTACGGTAAGAGCGACGATCAGAGTTCATGCTGGATACGGGTCACCCAGCCGTGGGCCGGTCAGGGTTGGGGCATGTTGGCAATTCCGCGCATCGGGCAGGAAGTGGTGGTGGATTTTCTGCATGGCGATCCGGATCAGCCGATCGTGACCGGGCGCACCTACCACGCGAGCAATATCCCACCGGGCGGGCTGCCGGGCAGTAAAACCCAGATGGCCTTCCGCTCCAAAACCCACAAAGGTGAAGGTTACAACGAGCTGCTGTTCGAGGATGCAAAAGGCAGTGAGCGGCTGGCCCTGCATGCACAGAAGGATATGCAGACCACAGTAAAAAATGACCAGAGTTTAGTTGTGGAAGCCGGTAACCGGAGCCTGCTCATTCAGACAGGAGATGAACAGAAAACCGTGCAGCAAGGCAACCTGACCGAGACTATCTGCCAAAAACGCAGCACGGAGGCTAATGTGGTGCAGGTGAAAGCAAACGCCGGTAAAGCCGGGGCGGGAACGCAATTGTATGAAGCTCAGGATGATATCACGCTGAAAGTCGGCAGCGGCACCATTCAAATGACGACAACCAACATTAAAATTTCGTTCGGGGGGGCCAGTATTGAGCTGAATGCCAGCGGGGTTACCGTCTTAGGTGGCCAGGTTAACATCAACAAATAATGCATAGTCATTTTTAAATTGCGACAAGCCAGAAGGAACTTCCATGAACAATCAATCTGATCTCGCGCCTTTCCACTTCAATCAAGGCACGATTATGCTGCCCGCCAGCTGGCAGGATGCCAGTATTCTGGTGTTGAACAGCACCGATGAAAAAAATGGCACCAGTTTCACCATCTCCCGTGACAATTTGCCATGGGGACTGGCATTCAGTCAGTTTGCCGAACGGGAAATGACGGCGATTGGCAAACAACTGAAAGATTATGAAGCGATAAACCATGAATCCGGGGCGCTGAACGGCTTTGAAACCGAAACCTTTGAATTTCGCTGGCGGGCTCCAAGTGGTCCGGTACATCAATTAATGAGGCTGCTTAACACCTCCGGGCACGTGCTGATTTTTACCGGTACCTGTCAGGGAGAGATGACGGTGACTCAGCGGGAACAAATGCAGACCATGATGGCAACGTTCCGGTTGCGCGATGAGCCGAAAGATAACGTCTGACAGGGAGGTGTGATATGAGTGTTTCACAGAATGTGATTATGGGCGCAGCGGCAGCAGGACGACCTTCCCCATCGCCTGCCACACACAATCAGACCTCGCCTTCAAAAGGAGGCAAGCCAGCACCAGTACCGCCACGAACAGAAAAATCCACGTCTGACCGGGCACTGGAATTTTTACAAAGTGATACCTTCTCTAATGCCACGCTGGCGACCAGTGCTGCCTATGCGGTGGCAACGGGTGCGGCGGCCCCTTTTGCGGTGGGATTAGCCGCCGGCGCGGCGGGTGGTGCCGCGGGTATGTATGTCGGGGATAAAGTCGGCCATGCTATCGCCAAAGGCATGGGGATGAGCACCGTGGCCACCGAAGGTGAAAACCCGGCCAGAAAAGGTGATGCCATCGCCCATCAGAATAAAAATGCCGGACTATGGGGAGCGCTGGGCGGGGTTTTACTGGGTACGGTCACCGCGGTGGCGGTAGGTGCTCTGGTGGTGGCCACAGGCGGGGCGGCACTGGTGGTGGTGGTTGCCGCTGCCGCCGCTGCCGGCGGATTTGTCGGTGGTGCCTGTGCCGGAATTGGCGCCGCCATCGGGCAGTACGGCAGCAATAAAGGTACCATTGAAGAAGGATCACCCAATGTGTTCTTTGAGGGGAAACCGGTCGCGCGGAAAGGTGATCCGGTGGTGTGCAGTGACCATCCTCCCGGTGTGGTCGCTGAAGGTGCCAAGACTGTGTTTGCCAACGGCAGGCCGATTGCCCGGTTGGGGCATCGCACGACCTGTGATGCCAATATCAATAGTGCGGCAGGCTCCATCTCCATTACCCAGGAAACGGGTGAGGCACTCCCTATTTTGCAGGAAAGCAATAAAGCCTTGCAGTGGGCGGTGGTGATTGCCGGGTTATTACCCTTGCCCCGCAATAAAAAAGGGGTCACCCAATCGGATAACCCGAAAAAATCGACCCAGAAACAAAGTAAAAAACCGAACGAAAAAGATACCTGTAGTGACCCGGTGGATATGGCCACGGGCGACTTTCTGCAACAATGGCCGGTGCTCTCCCTGCCCGGCACCTTACCCCTGTCATTAGTGCGTACCTATCGTTCAACCGAAAATTTTGCCGGTCTGTTCGGCCCTAAGTGGTCAGATGACTGGTCACAACAGTTAAGGCGAGCGGGGGAAGTGACGTATTTCACTGATGCAGATGGGGTTGTCTATACCTTCCATACGCCGGATGAAAAAGTTTTCTCGGTCAACCTGCATGCCGGACATTATCTGCTGTTTGGTACGTTAACGGGCGGGTTGCACCTGTTTGATCGTCAGACGCAATTAACGCGGAGTTTTGAACAGTCCATAGGTGATAAACGGTTATTATCTGCGATCCGTGACCGTCACAATAACCATATCACCTTCCATTATGATGACCCCTTCGGAGAGAAACAATACCGGCTGTCACAGGTTATCCATTCCGATGGTTATCGCTTATTACTGAATTACGGCCAGAATCGGTTGGCTTCTATCGCGTACCTGACCGGAGAACTGCGCCAGACGCTGGTCACCTGTCAGTACAACGCACAACATTACCTGTCAGAATGCCATTCGTTTCAGTTCAGTCATCTCTGGCACGAATACGATCCCCGTGGAGCGATGATCCGTTGGCATGACACGGATTCAACAGATGTGTCGATGGAGTATGACAACCGGGGGCGGGTAGTCTTAGTCAGCACGCCACAAGGCTACTGGCAGGATCGTTTTTTGTACGATGACCGATGCGTTGGGTCAGCAAACCCGTTATCAGCACTGTACATTCCATGCCAGCCCGGAAAGCAGCGTCACGGAAATTGAATTGCCGGACGGAGTAAAACAGCACATCAGCTATGACAATGAACGCCGGGTCACGGCGGTTACCGATGGCGAGGGTAATAGCACCCGTTATAGCTATGGCGCCTTTGACCTGCTGACTCAGCTTACCCGCCCGGATGGGACGATTCTGCATTTTGGTTATGACCGCTTAATTCGCCTGAACAGCGTGACGATAGCCACCGGTGAAACGTATCGCTATGAGCGGGATTTAGCCGGGCAAATTATCCGTGAAACCGATTTTACAGGACGAGCGATCGACTATACCTATGACCGGGCAGGGCGCCGAATCCTGACAAGGTATCCCAACGGTCAGTTGATTCGGGTTTGTTATAATGCCAACGACCAGATTTTACGGCAGGAATACTGGCAGGCCGGAAAACTGGAATATACCTTGCAGGCCGAGACTACCTATGCCTACGACCCCAGAGGCAGGATGATCCGGGCCGTCTCAGCCGATGCGGTGGTGGAATTTGATTATGATGAGGCCGGGCATCTGATAAGTGAGTGTCTGAACGGGCGTGAAATCTCGCATGAATGGGATGACCTCAACGACCTGCCTGTCACAGAAACCCTGGGCGAAGATACGCTGCATTTGGGTTATAACCGAATGGGCTGGTTAGACCGTTTCCAGTTTAACCAACACAGCCCGCTGTCTTTACAGCATGACCCACTGGGACAGGAAACGGTGCGGGAAAGCGCCCACGGCTTTATTCTGGCCAGTCGCTATACGGCATCGGGTTTGCTGTCTCATCAGTCAGCGGGCCGGTCAACCCCCCTGTTCCGGGAAACCCTGCAACAAAACGATCCTCACTTCCCGCCACAGGCCACGGCAGTCAACCGTAGCTGGCAATATGACCGGGCATACAACATCCGGGTGATTGATGATGGCCGCTGGGGACAGACGCGTTACCGTTACAATACTAACGGTCAGATAACACAGACCCTGTATCAGGGGGCACGCCCGTATGAAGAGCAGTTCAGTTATGATGCCAATGGCAACTTAAACCAGCATATCCTGACAGATGCGCACGGCGCAATCACACAAATCACACAACGCCAGAAAGCGGGGCGGGTGGTACAGCACGGCCATATCCGTTATCGTTACGACACCAGCGGGCGGCTTATCGAAAAAACCGAGCAGCGTGACGGTTTCCGGCCCCAAGTGTGGCGCTATCGCTGGGATGTACTGAATCAATTAACCCAATGTGAAACCCCCGACGGCTCACGCTGGCACTATCGCTACGATGCTTTTGGGCGAAGAATTCGTAAACTGAAAGTACATGATGGAAAACTGACTGCGGCAAATTTAAAATTGTGGCTGGATGGGAAACCGGATTTAAGTGTTAAACCCAGTGCCATTATGGGACAGGATTATCTGTGGAGCGGTGACCAGCTTATCGAAGAAACGCCGATTTATGCGGATGGTACGCCAGCAGACGAACAGCGTATCCGCTGGCTGTATAAACCCGGTTCATTAACTCCCGCTGCACGTTTTGAGCACGGCAAGCTCCACTATATTGTCAGTGACCATCAGGGCACACCGCGTGAAATGTTGAATGAAGAAGGCGGGCTGGTCTGGGCGCAACGGCTGACTACGTGGGGCAAGGCGGAACGCTCGCAGGTCATTGCTTCCAATGATGCGGATTATCATGTTAACTGCAACCTGCGCTTCGCAGGACAGTACGAAGATAAGGAAAGCGGGCTATACTATAATCG
Organism: Xenorhabdus entomophaga; assembly: GCF_037996725.1. Lineage (NCBI taxonomy): Bacteria > Pseudomonadati > Pseudomonadota > Gammaproteobacteria > Enterobacterales > Morganellaceae > Xenorhabdus > Xenorhabdus entomophaga. Next base: position 1,404 of record NZ_JBBMXH010000152.1, on the reverse strand, counting down.
TTTTCGGTATTATGATAGAGAAACTGGACAATACTTGGTGCCAGACCCGATAGGGCTTAAAGGGGGAGTGAATCCTTACGGATATGTGCATAACCCTGCGAATTGGATTGATCCGCTTGGACTTGAAGGGTGTCCAAATCAAATTAAATATGGTGAGTTAGATTACTTAGAGCGCCCAACTGGAGTTTATGCCACCTTAGATAAAGGTCATATAAATACAGGAACTCACGCTAATCAGGACATTCAGCCTCCAGGATTTATTACAGGGAAAGGCTCTAATAGAGCTAGAGGCCATTTACTTGGACGGCAATTAGGAGGCTCTGGTGATGATCGTAGGAACCTAGTTACTCTTCAACAAAGACCTGCTAATACGCCTAACATGAGTGGAGTTGAAGGAAACATAAGGAAAGCCTTAGAACGGGGAGAAATTGTTGAAATGAGTTCCATTCCTATTTATAAAGGACCTTCCAGAATTCCAGCAGGTATCACAATAAAAGCTGAAGGTTCAGGTGGTTTCTATGAGTATGTAACTATTCTTAATCCCCCAGGAATGTAAGTAATGAGTATGAAAAATTTAAATAGTATATTGCCCTTGCCTGAGCACCCACATGAAAATGGTCAGGATGAAAATTGGCCATTGATAGATGGGCAGCACTCTTTTCCTAAAGATTATATTGATTTTATAACGCGATATGGCACTGGCAGAATTGCTGATTTCATCACTATATTTAATCCGTTTAGCGAAGATGATGATTTGAATTTTTTCAGACAGAAAGAATGGATTATAGAAGATTTTCAATCTCTTGTTGATTCTGATCCAGATTATTATCCGTTTATTCTTTATCCTGATACTAATGGACTCCTTCCTATAGGTGTCACTGATAATGGTGATTATATTTTCTGGATTGTATCATCAGATAATAGTGATTTATGGAATGTAGCAGTTATTGCGGCAAGGGCACCAGAAGTTGAGTATAGGAAAGAAAATTTCTCTAATTTTTTAGAGGGTGTTTTGTCAAAAACAATAAAGTGTGCTTCATTCCCTGATAGTTTTCCTTCTAAGAAGATAGAATTTAGTAGCTTTTAACAATTGACCAGAAGATTCTTGCGATCTTCTGGTTTATTCTTTTCATCATCAAGAATCTATTTTATTGATATTATTTCCAAACATGATAGTACTATAAATTTTTTCAGACATAGTGGGAGGCAAAATTAACCGTCTCTTGTAAAATTTAATCGTTATTCCACTGTCCTTGTAAATCCTTTCTAAAAAATATTATTTTATTTCAATAGACGTAACCCTTCACCAGTCCCCCATTGACACAAAAATGTGATGTTTATCGCTTGATCCGCATTTCCCTGTTGCTTGATCCTGCCAGTCAGGTAACTTTTTCACCCATGAAA
>NZ_JBBMXH010000151.1:0-6524 GCF_037996725.1 Xenorhabdus entomophaga | reverse complement strand
CTTGGCGGGTTTGATCAGAAGCTTTCCGCCATATTTGCGAAAATTCCACCCCAGAAAATCAAAACCTGTATCTATATGTGTAATGTGTGTTTTTTCCTCAGACAACGTCAACGATACGGGCTTACCGTGTTCCTCACCAATTACACGACTGGGTTAGGATCTGCCTATTCACCGGTGGCTTTGATGACGACGTGCTCCCACTATAAACAAGAGCAACCAGCCACATACCCTTTTGGTCAGTGCCTGACAGCAGCTTTGGCACATCAAAATTAACGATGTTTATCAGCAATTCACTTACATTATCCCTACCAGTCAGCCTTGCGCCTTACCCCGATGCTGCTTCGAGGATCGCAATCACCCCCTCACAGGGATGATCACACCTAACGGTGGCTACTTTCCGGAGGAGCTTCAGACAAAACCGTTACCCGTAATGCCTGTCCTCTTGGGCTACTGTTGGTCGTACAACAGGTCAATCTTCATTCTGATATTGAATGTTTGACAATAACTGGCGAAGCTTATAATTTATTTCAAATCAACGTATCCAATTGTTTTATAATTGAAATAAATCTTCACGTCGCACTTAAAGGTACTTTTTAAACATCGAGGTTGTGATCACCACTGCCATCCCCAACACTATCGCCGCCGGTAATAATATCACCGTCGGATACACCACACTTGGCCAGGATAAATACAACACACAGGGAATGGAGCAGGCCGGTTTAATTCCCCGCTTGGCATGATGATAGACAAAACTCGATTCATACCCCGCCCCATAACGCCGTAAATCCCGCCGTCCCAGCCCGTCAACCAATGCGACTAAAACCACCATCACAAACAAGGGAACAGATAACAGCAGGATCGCTATCCGGGTCAGTGTCACCATGGTGATAAACACCGTGGTCAGCCCATATTCCTGCAAATAGCCCGATATCCCCTGCAATACGGCGTTGAATTCACGCATAAAATCATTGCGGTTATTGAGTGGATATAGCCGCTGGCCCTGTATCCAGCGCATAAAACCACTGTCCACAAACAGCCATTGATACACCTGTGTCAGCCAGTCAGAGACTGTTTGTGAAGGTTCTGACAACAGCAGGCTCTGGGTAAACTCCGTGGATAAAAATTGCAGTTCGGTGTTCATCATTGTCTGGCTGTGAGATGCGCCTTCATCCTGCCAGAGAAAGGTCATCCCAAGATATTCCAGTAACAGGCTGAATAGCCAGGACATCACAACGAACCCAGCGATTTGCCACGGCCATTCCCATAACACACGATACAGCAGGCCATGCTTACGCGGTGGTTGAGTGGATTGACGGGAAGCCGGTTCTGACTGTGCCATTATGCTTTCTCTTCCCACCAGGCTTCACGGGTACGGTAATGCCGTCGCATCTGTTCGGCGATTTTCTGTAAACTCGCTGGCATCAGGGCATCGTCGTCATCCCCGGTAGGCAAGGGCATCCGAATTTTCCACAACTGACCGCCCTCCAGTAATGCGAAGGCTTGCCCTTTTGGCAAGTTAATCATTTCGGCAGGAGTCACCAGCGGCGTTTTGACCGTACCGACCCTGTCCTGTGTGGAAGAAGTAAAATCCTGCCCTTGTTCAACATCGGCGATATCGGCATGTCCGGAAACCAGGGTTTTACTGTAGATTTCCACTTCAGGAAGCTGGCTGGTGAGCAGCTCTGCCGTCCGGTTATCCCGCACCCGCAGCATAATCAGGGTATTGAAATTACCTATCACCTGCGCAGTTTTCGCCGTGCTGCCAATACGAGCCTCGATATCTGAGGAGGTTTGGGTATAAGCGGTGACCTGCATGCCCGCACCGCCGCCTTTGTTGATCAACGGGATAAATTCATCCCCCATCAGCTCATTGAATTCGTCACAATGTAGGTTAATCGCCAGCTTGCCGTCATGGCGAATGGGTAAGCCCGCATTCATGCCGTATTTATAAATCTGCCCCGCCACACTAACCAAATCGGCAAACATACTGTTACCGACTGCCGAAGCCACATCACTGTCAGACAACGCATCCAGCCCAATATAGACAATACCGTTTTTGCGGATCACCTGTTCCCAGTCGAAAATAGGGCGTAAATCAGCCATATTGAGATAATCCGGCGAGAGCAGTTCTGAAATTTTGCCGGTGGTCAGCTTTTCCAATAGTGGCAATAAGGAAGCCACTATTTTATCAAAATAGGTACGGTCATAACGCACAGCAGAACGCAGCCCGTCCAGGATCAGATCGTAAAGCTGCTTACCGGCTTCTGAACTCAGCGTAACTTCCATCGCCCAGAGCCTGAGTGCATCCGGCTGCCCCTGCATATTGCGCGGGATGTCTTTTTCTTTCAGCTTGCTGAGAGACTGGTTGATTTGTTCCAGCAGTGCGGGTTGCCTTTCTGCCATCATTTTAGTGGCATAGAGCTGATACAATTCGCTGATATTATTGACGTAACGCGTGATCAAGGTATAATCCGGCCGGTGTCCCAAAGCGACTAAAGCACGGGCCACAATATTAACAAACCGCCAGGCAAATTCTCGGAAAGCCGCACTGTTCCCTTCTCCACTGAGTTGCCCCGCCAGACGGGAAGCCACTTCTGAAACCCGGCCAAACCGTCCGACCGCGTTATAACGTGCCGAGATTTCAGGCCAGCCCAGATGAAAGAGAGAAAGCTCATTGCCACGACCTGCCCGGTGGGCTTCTGCCCAAATGCGTCTTAACAGGTCAGCATCCCCTTTGGGATCAAAGACAATCACCACTTCGCCGCGTCGGATATCCTGCGTTATCAGCAATTCAGCCAGCCGGGTTTTTCCCACACGGGTCGTGCCCATCACCAGTGTATGCCCGACCCGTTCGCGCAGATCCATAAACACTTCGGCTTCCTGTGGCTCAATACCGTGGATCATGGGATTGCCGCCAACCGGTGGCAAAGGGCGCACCGGATTGAACGGGGAATCTTTGCGTAACAAGGCCGACAATTTCGGCCAACGGTATTCCGTTCGGTGCTCCAGCAAACGGGCAAACTGATATAGCCGGGACGGTTGTACAAAGCGTTCAACCTCCGGTCTCCGCGTATCCTGTAAACGCTGGGTATGCTTTTGCTGCCAGCGAAATCCCCTGCCCAGAAACAGGCGCTGATGGCTGACGGGGATCTGTTTTGTGCTCATCTGGTAACGCGGCAAGCGACGCAGGTTTCTGCGATAGCGGAGTACCTGAATGCCCTGCCATGTACGTACCATCGCCAATACCGCAAAACCGCCGGCCATCACATAACTGACTGACGGTGCCAATGCAATGGCCCAGGGCGCCCTGATACAAACAAAAGCGGCAACGGCTGAGACCATCGCGGTATTCAATTCTACCGCTGGGCGTAGCAGGGCTTCGACAACATAACGGCGGCTCATGGTAATGACGACTGAGAGAGCGCAGTTTCGGTGATCAACACCGGATAATGTCGCAGTTGCAAACGGCGAGCCAATTCCGAACCGGAAGCAGGTGATAACGAAACATCCGGTGCTAATGCGCGCAGTGACTGTAAGCCTGCCATTTCACTGACATTGACGACCAAACCCACGGCGTGCAATTGCTTAAGTCGTGCTGCATGCTGACTTAACCATTGACGCGAATCAGCGTCATTACCAATCAAAAACAATGCCCCAATACCCGGCAATTGCAGTGATTTACTTATCACTGTCCCCGGCGTGAGTTCCGGTGTTTTCACCGGTAACATCGCAGCTTCACCGGCCTGCTCGGGTGAGAAAGACTGTGGCGGCAAAGTGATATCATCTGACTGAGCATGAATACCTGCATAAAAAGGCGAGGCATCTTTGCCGCCTAAATCGGCAATCACGTTCAGTTCAGCCTGACAGATGTTCATCCATAACAGGCCGATAATGGGAAATACGCCCAGCCGTTTCATGGTAATGATGCGATATGCCATCCCTGTTCCCCTTGCCGCAACAATGCTGGCATCAATCCCTTACCAAACCGGAACCAGTACCCCGCGTCATGATTCAGCGTGATTTGCCGGTGACGTACCCGCTCAACAGGGATATGATGATTTTTGGCCCATTGGCGTAATGTGTCGTCATTACCCTGACTGTCGACCAGATAGATATCGACAGGCTGGTTAGCCGCCAGGACTTCGGCCAAACGGGTTTCACACGGCGGACAATCTTTGATTCTGACAAACAGCGCCAGACGGCCACTTGTCTCGCGTGATGTTGTCATATTGACCGGCAACACATCCGGAAACAGCCGCTGCCACGCCGCATCCACTTCACGCTGGAAGCGCAGCTCTTTCTCTGTGCGGGCGAACTCCGCCCTGACCCACTGTTCAGCATAACGGCGGCGTTCGGCATCACTGTCGGCTTCAATGCCTAATGCGGTCAGCGGATCAAGTCCCGGCGACTGGATACCCCGTGGCCCGTTCATCAGTTGCTGATAACGCTGGTATTCATCCGCACTTAACTGCCACTGTTCAGCCTGACTTTTCAGGGACTGCTGTGGATTTTCCATTGATTGCGTCTGCTCCGAGGTTAAAGGTGCCGATGTTGCTGCCCAGACCGAACTGCTCAGCAACCATACCCATAAACCGAAACGATGCCATTTCATCAATGCCCTCCCTGCTGCGTTTGTTTAGCCGAAGTCGGTAACTGATAGCCCTGGCGTAAATGGTGACACACCACACGCTGCACTTCATCCACGTTCAGTTGCCAGGCCGGGCCTGCCATCACCTGCAACGCGGTACGCAACCGGACAGGACCTAACTGCGTGTGCACAGACGGCAACGGCTGGCGATATAAGATGTCATTCTCCTTTTCAGGCGCACATAACGAGTAGCCCGATTGACGTAATACGTAACGCATGGCATCAGCCACGGTGGGTTTCAGAGAGGCAGGGATAGAGATATCAATTAGTTGGGAAAGCGGGTCACGCTGTGCCTCTGTCGGGTCGGTGCTGACCAGCAAATAGCGTCCATAACGAACCACTTCCGGTTTTTGCCCATAAATATCCGGTGAAGCAGACTGAACGTTACGGGTCAGTGTGACGGAAGGAAAAGTTGCTTTTGAAGGGTGAGATTGCGGTGGTTTTACGGGGGCCGTGCATCCGGTCAGTATTACCGCCATTAAGCCGATTAACACCTTTATTTTCATGCCAAATAGGTTCCTGCTCAGTCGTAAAATAATCCTGACTATGCAAGGAACCCTGTGATGTATTCAATGAACAACTCAACTGTGTTTGCTGAAAATAAACATGCCGTAGTAGAAAATAATGGATAAACCCTGAACAAATACTATCGTATTCAGTGTCATGGGTGATAACGAAGCATTATTCAGCAACCGATTTATGTCTTCTCCGTTCAATCAAATTGCCATTATGATCAAAGTAGCGGCTGGGCCAGATTTCAGCAGGCTCCATCTCCAAACGGGCAGCGATGATAAACTCCCCTTTAGGCCATGGGCGGGATAAGGTATTTGCCAGTGTGGAAGAACTGAGTCCCGATTCACGGGATAAAGCGGCGAGTGTCGTACCACGTTTGCGTAATGCACAAATAATTTCGGCTGTGTGCCAGTCTTGTTGAGTCATACCTGCTTCCCCTTCTGTTGATTATTGGTGGTAGTTCAGACAGGGTTTGCAATACCGGGAGTAACCGTCCGGCGAGGCCAAAGCCTCCCCTGCCTGAACCGCCATTGAAGGTGCGATAGCAGGCACACTGGCAGAAAATTTCTACCAGTGGGTTACTCTTAACAGGGTTGCAAATCCCCGACTATCGGATTTTGCCGATAGCATTTTCACTTTAACCGATTGTGTTATCGAATTCAATAATCGAACAGGTAAGTTTAATAAGTAAATTAAGTTATTAGAGCACTTAAATTGAATAAACCATTCCACAACATGGGATACATTTATCACTGCACATAACACTGGCGGCATCCTCATTAACTTATTCTAAGAAGAGGGCGATATCATCTCTTGCTGCCAAAGTGGAGTCCCAGCCCAATTATCAATAAACCCCATCTTTTCCCATTTCACACAACAGGGTTTATCCTTCATCAATTCAGTTAATTGTGTTTTTAGTCCATCATTGTAAGACACTTGATCTGAAAGATATTTCAACACAACCAGCCTGCTGTAAAGCGTGGTTGGATTAATAATATGTTGTTCTAATTCACTGCCTTTTTTAGGCGGAAATGCGCGAAAAGATCGGTTCCAGATACGATTGTGATGTGCACAGAGATTACGAATATGGCTTAATGTGTGAAACCAGGACGCCATGACTTCATAATTTTTAACATTAAACTTGTGTGCGATCGCTTTCTGGTCAACAGGTAATAACGATTTATACATTTTCGACCATGAACCAAAGCTCAATGTTTCTGTAATCATCCAGGAAGGCGGATATTTCGGGGTATGATATTTTTTCTTATAATGTTCAATAAACGTTTCTTTGGCTTCATTAATTTGACCAAAAAAGTTTTCATAGTGGTAGTCATTGCTCAGAACAGATAAGTTCATGAACCAA
>NZ_JBBMXH010000150.1:0-6600 GCF_037996725.1 Xenorhabdus entomophaga | reverse complement strand
CACAGGCTTCATCCTTGATTTTGATATTAGTTTGGCGACGATTATCAGATCATAAATGAAGCCTTTTTTCTATCTAAAATATACGGTTACTGCTTAAGATCCTGTATATGACAGCCCTTACAGAGCCATCCCAAAGTGATACATCTCACATTTATTTCACTCTGTAGCTATAACGTGTAAAATAGCAGCATATTTGTGTTAGATGAATACAGCGGCGTACTGCTACGCTGCATCCATGTAATATTCCTTTAAATAGTAAAAACGGTAAAAATACTTGTCAATTAATAACTTAAGAAATATCGCCATCATCGCTCACGTCGACCATGGTAAAACCACGCTGGTTGATAAACTTCTGCAACAGTCCGGTACTTTCGGTGAGCGTGCTGCAACTACTGAGCGCGTGATGGATTCCAACGATCTGGAAAAAGAACGTGGTATCACTATTCTTGCAAAAAACACTGCTATTAAATGGAATGATTACCGCATCAATATCGTAGATACCCCAGGCCACGCCGACTTTGGTGGTGAGGTTGAGCGTGTAATGTCAATGGTAGACAGTGTTCTGCTGCTGGTTGATGCGATGGATGGCCCAATGCCACAGACTCGCTTCGTAACCCAGAAAGCTTTTGCTCATGGTCTGAAACCTATCGTGGTTATCAATAAAGTTGACCGTCCTGGCGCACGTCCTGATTGGGTTGTGGATCAAGTATTCGACCTGTTCGTGAACCTCGGTGCAACAGATGAACAACTGGATTTCCCAATCATTTATGCTTCTGCGTTGATGGGTGTTGCGGGTAACGAGCATACTGATATGGCTGAAGATATGACTCCGCTGTATCAAGCAGTCGTTGAGCACGTAGAACCACCTAAGGTTGATCTTGATGGCCCATTCCAGATGCAAATTTCTCAGCTGGATTACAACAACTATGTCGGGGTTATCGGTATTGGTCGTATCAAACGCGGTACGGTAAAACCAAACCAAAACATCACCCTCATCGACAGCGAAGGTAAAACTCGTAACGGTAAAGTCGGTAAAGTTTTCAGCCACCTGGGACTGGATCGCATTGAGTCTGATAAAGCGGAAGCAGGTGATATCATCGCGATTACTGGTCTGGGTGATTTGAACATCTCCGATACCCTGTGTGAAGTCAATGCGGTTGAAGCATTGCCAGCACTGGCGGTTGATGAGCCTACCGTAAGCATGTATTTCTGCGTAAACACTTCACCGTTCTGTGGTCGTGAAGGTAAATACGTGACTTCACGTCAGATCCTTGATCGTCTGAAAAAAGAGCTGGTTCATAACGTTGCACTGCGTGTTGAAGAAACTGAAGATCCAGATGCATTCCGTGTATCAGGCCGTGGTGAATTGCACCTGTCTGTTCTGATTGAGAATATGCGTCGTGAAGGTTTTGAACTGGGCGTTTCTCGTCCGAAAGTTATTTTCCGTGAAATTGATGGCCGTAAGCAGGAACCTTTTGAGCAGGTAACTCTGGACATCGAAGAACAGCATCAGGGTGACGTGATGCAGGCACTGGGTGAGCGTAAAGGTGAAATGCGTGACATGCTGCCAGATGGCAAAGGCCGTGTTCGTCTGGATTATGTGATCCCAAGCCGTGGTTTGATTGGCTTCCGTACTGAATTCATGACTATGACTTCCGGTACCGGTCTGTTGTATGCAACATTCAGTCACTATGATGACGTTCGCCCAGGTGAGATTGGTCGCCGCCTGAATGGTGTACTGATTGCCAACGGACAGGGTAAAGCAGTTGCGTATGCGCTGTATAGCCTGCAAGAGCGCGGTAAATTGTTCCTCGGCCACGGTACAGAAGTTTATGAAGGCCAAATCATCGGTATTCACTCGCGCTCTAATGACCTGACCGTTAACTGTCTGACCGGTAAAAAGCTGACTAACATGCGTGCTTCTGGTACGGATGAAGCGACAACCCTGACTCCGCACATCAAGAAAACGTTGGAGCAGGCGTTGGAGTTTATCGATGACGACGAACTGGTTGAAGTCACTCCGCAGTCAATTCGTCTGCGTAAGCGTCATTTGACTGAAAACGATCGCCGTCGCGCAAGTCGTAGCAAAGAAGTTTAATTTCTTGGCGACACATTGCGTGTGACTGATTGAATGCGAATAGCTTAGGGTGCTTCGGCACCCTGAGTTCTTTATAATATCCCACAACATCATCTCTGCTATCCATTTCTGATAAATCCGTCTGTACAGCGAGTCAGGGCTTCGATAGCGACTCATTAAATTCAACAACCCTTCAGCAAAAAGTAATTTGCTTATTTTTTGTCTGCTCACCTTTTTTCTTAACAAAATTATGATAAAAGTACCAAACAATAAGAATCAGTCAGGAGGGGTTATGCTGTATATTTTCGATATGGGTAATGTGATTATTGATATTGATTTTAAAAGAGTTCTGGCTGTCTGGAGTAATTTGAGCGGAACGCCACTGGCAACACTGACACCGAAATTTTCATTAGGTGAACTCTTTGAAAAACATGAGAGTGGGCAAATCAGTGACAGGCAATTTGCAGAAATGATGTGCGATGAAATGGAAGTTTCGCTCAGTTTTGAACAGTTTGAGGAAGGCTGGAATGCGGTTTTTATTAGTGTCAGGCAAGAAGTCCTTGAATTAATGAATAAATTGCGTGCTCAAGAGCATCGTGTGGTTGTACTGTCAAATACAAATCGTCTGCATTTTAATTACTGGCCTGTGCAGTACCCAGAGATTGCAGCATCAACGGATTTCCTTTATTTATCTCAAGATTTAGGTATGCGTAAACCGAATCCTGATATTTTTAAATATGTGCTGGAAACTGAGGATGTGGCGGCAGAGCAAGCGGTATTCTTTGATGATATTTTTGGAAACGTTGAAGCTGCGAGAAAATCAGGTATCAATGCAATTCATGTGACTGACAGGAACGTAGTTCCTGATTATTTTAAAAGGCATGATTTCTCACTTCCCATAGACACTTAATATCTTTCGCTGATTGCGGGAGATGTTTTCCTCCACCCTCCTTGCCCAATAAGGGGCAAGGATAACAGGCAAGAAAAATGATCGGACTCATTCAGCGTGTAACACAGGCAAAGGTTGTTGTTGAAGGTGAAACTATTGGGGAAATTGGACCGGGATTACTGGTGTTACTGGGTGTTGAAAAAGACGATAACCCGCAAAAAGCCCAGCGATTATGCGAAAAAATAATGGGATATCGGGTATTCAGTGATGGGCAGGGAAAAATGAATCTGAATGTTCAGCAAGTTCAAGGCAGCTTGCTGGTTGTGTCCCAATTTACATTGGCTGCGGATACCCAGAAAGGCTTAAGGCCAGGTTTTTCTGGTGGTGCTGAACCTAAAAAAGCAGATGAACTTTATCGCTATTTTGTTGAACAGTGCCGTGTAACTGGTGTAAAAACAGAAATGGGGGAATTTGCTGCAGACATGAAAGTCAGTTTGACAAATGACGGGCCGGTAACTTTCTGGTTGCAAGTGTGAAGTGGGTGGAATATTTCAATGGATTGATTTTTACAACAATACAATAAATTACGCTAATAACCCACGGTGTGCTGCATACGTTTCCCTGATTATACATGACAACACATAAGATAAGGGGCTGTTTCTATGTACCACCTGAGAGTACCTCAAACAGAACAAGAGTTGGAAACCTACTACCAATTTCGTTGGGAGATGCTGCGTAAGCCGCTCCATCAGCCTATTGGTTCAGAGAAAGATGGTTACGATTCTATGGCTCATCATCAAATGGTGGTGGATGAACAGGGTAGTCCGCTTGCTGTTGGGCGCTTATATATCAATGCGGATAATGAAGGGGCTATCCGTTTTCTGGCTGTACATCCCCATGTTCAGCGGAAAGGACTGGGTACACTGATTGCGATGGCTTTGGAATCTGTAGCCAGACAGGAAGGGGTGAAACGGGTTGTTTGTAGCGCCCGGGAAGATGCCGTTGATTTCTTCGATAAATTGGGTTTTCAAAACCGGGGCCTGATCAATGGTGCCAAGGCAGCACCGATTAACCATTTTCTCATGATCAAACCTATCGTGAGCCTTGATGATATTTTGCATCGCCCTGACTGGTGCGCAGAATTGCAACAAGCATGGCATAAGCATATTCCCCTGAGTGAAAAGATGGGGCTTCGTATCACTCAATATACAGGGCAGCGTTTTATCACAACGATGCCTGAAGCCGGAAACCAAAACCCACACCATACTATTTTCGCCGGCAGTTTGTTTTCACAGGCCACTTTAACGGCATGGGGGCTGATTTGGTTGCTGTTACAGGAGCGCCAACTGGGCGGAGACATCATTTTAGTGGATGCCAATATGCGCTACCGACAGCCGATTACCGGGCGCCCCAGTGCAAGTGCGGATTTTAATAACATGAGTGGTGATCTGGCCCGCCTTGCCCGGGGCAATAAAGCACGTGTAACACTGGAAGTGCAGGTTAGCGGTGAACACGGTGTTGGTAGCGTATTCACCGGCACTTATATTGTTATGCCACCCGAACGTTTTGCTACAGCTTGATTTTAGCGCAGACTTGACTCTCCATTGCAGGGTGATTGTCTGCTGTAGCGTGTTCAGCACCCGGGCTTTCTACAGGAGAATGTGTTGTCGGGGTACAGCGATTCGTTGAAATCAAACCTTGCTCAATAGACTGTGACTCTTTGCCTGATGATTTATTTTCGGCATTCAATGTGCCATGGATTGTTCCTTTAATATCATCAGCAGAGAGGTCACCAGTAATCGCCAGTGAGAAATTTCCTTCTCCTTGAATATTGAGCGGTATCCAACCCCATTGTGGCAGGATATTCAGATCCGCATTCATTCCTGTGAAATTGAGATTAAAAGGGATTTGGGAAGGTTGTTGTTCAACGGTTCCGGTTATTTTTAGCAGCCCATCACCTGTGAAGGCATCTAATTTATCAATAGTTACCTTGCCATCTGTAGCGTGCAGTTGCAGATAAGGGCGTGCAAGCTCAATTTTGTTGAATGTTCCTCCAGTGGCTTGCAGATAGGCCTTACCACTCCACAATCCCCAGTTGCCATTTTTCAAAATATCCATCTTATCAATATGGCCTGAAAGGGTGGTTAATTGGAACGGAAAACCGGGATTGCCATCAATCAGCAGAGTATTATTGATGGTAATGTCATTTAATTGCAGTCCTGAAATCCATTCTGGTGCGGTTTTTTTGAAATTGTTGAGCCATCCCTCTGGCAGGATATAAAGTAACCCGGTTACAGAGCTATCCTTGATAGTCAGTTGGCGGTTTTTGCGATCCCATTGGGACTGGATATTAAATAATCCCTTTTGATAATGGGTTGTCAGGTGAGCAATGGTAAAAATATCATCAGAAAAGCGGAGCTTCCCAAGCGTGTCGCTGAACTGTGCATTATTGAATGCCATGTTCATCGCATTAAAATCAATCAATCCATCTTCAGCATCCCAACTGCCCTTAACCAGCCCCAAATTTTTGATGGTGCCATCTAAATAATCGGCTGACCAGTTTGAGCCTTGCATCTTGGCATTGGTGATATTGAGGTCTTTAACGTAAATAGCGGGAAGATGGCTGATTTTTTCCTTCAATGTGCTCAGTGCCATCGGCGATTGCCAGCGAATATCGCTGATGAGGATATTGTTCAATTTCCAACTGCCGTCCGGCAACCGCTGACCATCACCAGAAATGGCACCCTGTAGAAATGTTGCGCCAAACGCATCGACAGTCAGGGTGTTATCCTGATAACCGCCTTGCATAATGACATTTTCAACCGGAATATCATTTAAACGGATTTCAGAGGCGCTGAATTGATATTTCCCGTTACCAAACGGGTTTTCCACAGTAGGAACCCAAGGCGTAATGCCACCGGTAATATTTTTTCCTTGAATGTCAGTATTCGGATTGTTTAACTGAACATTCATCTGGTTCAGTTGCAAAATATCAGCTTGTAACGGAAGAGGAAATTGGTTTTCTGACGCTCTTCCTGATAATAATATCAGGGTTCCCTGTTGCAGTGTCAGGCGATGAAGATTCTGGGATGTCAGCAGATCCTGCCATTTAAAATCAAGGTTGATGGTTTTGGCACTGAGTGAAAAGGGGTTCTGCTTATCACTGATATCCGCATGGCTTAATGTCAGGGTGGCAGGTTGCCGCCAACTATGGCTGATGCCCGCAATGCTGATTTGGTAATGTCCTTGCTTGCTAAGCCACTGACTTAACTGTTTAGCTCCCCAGTGGGTTTGAATAACAACATAGATAACTATCATTGCTAAAATCAGCAACAATATCAGTGTGACAAAAAATTTCCCTAACCACTTCATGAATGCACCTCAGCATGGCCTCCTAATCGAAATCCTTTTATGCCGCAAAATGGATAGGCACTCAATAGCTGACACTGATAAAAATATGATTTGGTGTACTTTTGGGTAAGTGAGTAAAGATATTGCGAATAACTACGCAAAATGAATGCAAAAATCTATGGTCTTCCCCGTTTTTGCAACACTCATTTTGATGTATGGTTGGCTTGCTTAAATCTATCCGGCGTCTCTATGAGTATGGATACCCGCGCCACGATGAGTTCTG
>NZ_JBBMXH010000149.1:0-6730 GCF_037996725.1 Xenorhabdus entomophaga | reverse complement strand
TTGACTCCGCAAAGGCTTTCCTGTCGGTCAATTGTGTGGTTTTGACTTCCAGTATCTCCGCCCGCATCTCGCCATTTTCTTTCAGTTGACGCTGGACAATGGAGCCACTCAGTGCGGCATTTTCCATTGCCGCTTCGGCCTGATAATCAATCTGGGATTGCAGCCGTTTTCCGGCTTCGGCAGTGAGGAACTGGTTACCGGTGGCCTCCACTATCCAGTTCGTATCCGTTGAGGATTCACCCCTGACAAACTCTGTCCACGGGGACTGGTTGCCGGATTTATCCACCAGACGGGCACGGAAGTAGAACGCCACCCCGGCTAACAGTCCCTGTAGGGTATGGGTGCGTTGCGGGTAGGGAATATCCGCCAGTAACATCAATCCCTCACCGTCATTAGTCGGGCTGTACTGGATCTCGGTTTTCAGCGTGTCATCCGTCTGTGGCGCAAAACCCCAGTCAAGCTGGATACCAAAGATAATCGGGGTTGTTCTGAATGCCAAAGGTGTTGGGGGATTACCCTCTTTCCCTTTCAGGTGGGTTTCCGGTGCATTCGCCCAGAGACTGGATATCTCAGACGCATTAATCGCCCTGACCCGCGCCTGATAGCGTCCGGCGTAAATATTCGGCACTTCAAAACCCTGTGTCGAGGTTCGGGGGGCAGGTATCCAGTTCCCGTTATCCCGCCGCCACTCCGCCTCATAGGCGATCGCACTTTCAGCCGCTTCCCATGTCACCCGCAAGGTGTTTACGGCAATGCCCTGATTGACAACGGAGTAACTGCCAATCGTCACCTTTTTCGGCGGGGGCTGAACGCCGGGCGGAATGACCGATATGGGGCGTTCATCAATGCGGGTGCCGGTATCAATATGGGTGTATTTATCCGGGTTATGCTCAACGGCGGTGATCTCAAACGAGACGCCGTCCTCGCCCTCTTTGATGCCGGTCACCCTGAATAGCTGGACAGCCAAGTCCGCCGCATCAATCGCCCAGACACATTCAGTGGCCGGTATTTCCGAATAGTCTGTAGTGACCGTGACCACCTGACCGTTCACCGCCTGAATGGTTCGCCCCTCCGCTTTGCCAGAAGGCAGGTTCAGAATTAGCCGCTCACCCGCTTTCGCAGACGATACCCGGTCCAGCGTGATATTGCGTCCATTCACCGCACTGACGCGCCCACCCAGCACGCGGCCGGAAAACATTTCATCGGCCACCCCAATGACGTAACCGGGTAACGGGATTTTGCCATCCAGCCCCACGGTAAAGGTCACCATCCGGTCATACTCGTTAGTATGCAGTATCCACTTACCCCGCCGTATCGCTTCACTCTGGCGGGTACAGCCGATCGCCGTCACATCCGCCTGTTTGACGTCATAACGACGGATTAACCGGTTATCAAAAACCGGCTCGACCGCATCCTGATAGCCGTTCTGTGGATCTGACCAACTCACCATCGCGGTAGAGTAATGGGTTTTCTCGCTGGAACTGGCATAAACAAATTTACCGTCACGAACATTGGCGCGGGTGTAAAGGTAATCCATATCGCGCGGCATATCGGCCAGTACATTCATGTTGTTGTTGGCCCAGAACGTCATGCCCCGGAAAATACTGGCAATATCCCGTAAAACGGTCCACGCATCCTCTTGTGACTGGATATAGACATTGCAAGTGTGCCTTGGCTCCATGCCGCCTTTACCGTTAGGCACGGGCTGATCACAATACTGGGCGATGCGGTACAAATCCCATTTCGCCAGACTCAGGTTCTCCGCCTTAACCCGTGTGCCGATACTGAACCGGTCGTTCATCATCAGGTCGTACAGCACCCACGCCGGATTGTCGGTCCATGCCCATTTAAAGGCGCCTTGCCATACACCGGAATACGCGCGGCTGTCCGGATCATAATTATCGGGCACACGAATAATGCGCATCTTCGGCTCACAAGAGACTTGTGGGATATTGCGGAATTGTTTAGCATCAAACTGAACGAACAACAGGGCAGTTTCGGGGTAACTGAGTTTGGCGTCGATCACCTCGGTGATGGCTTCCACTACCATAGCATCCGCAATCCGGATAGTGTTCTGTTTCGGGGTGAGACGACGCACGCGAACCTGCCAGCCTGAATGTGCTTTAGGCAGATCAATACGGTGTGACCGTTCATATTTAGTGGTCGTCTTACCATCCACAGCTAACGTGGGTAATTCCTGATACGAACCGCCATCGGTTGCTACCTCAATGGTATAATCGATGCGATACCCCACCGTATCGCCGTCCTCTTCCTGCTTTTGCAGCTGGGGCCACGATAACCGGAGGCGAACCGCCGACAACTGGGTATTGGTGACCGATCTGACCCATGACTCCATTAACTCCGTGCCCACGGTCAGCTCATTTTCGACCGCAGGCATGCCCGGTATATACTCTTGATGCGGCGTGCCGGGGCGAAACTCCCATTTGACGCCCTCAAAGTTAGCCTGACCATCGGGACCGATAATCGGCGTGTTATCCAGAAAGATATTGGTGCCGTCCAGCCCGCCTTCAAACTCACCTTCCCCCAATGCCAGTAAGATTTTGGCATACGAGGTGGATTGCAATGAATCCGGTGATTCAACGGGGGTGCGGGGGCTTTCATTGCCGCCCTTGCTGCCCTGAATAAGATGATGTCCCATATTTCACCCATAAAAAAAGCCGCAGGTGCGGCGAGACTAAACGTAATGACGGTTATTGCTGGTCTTCGGCGTAGATGCCCGCTGAGATAATGGCTCCGCCGATACGACGCTTACCGTAGCCCACCGGAACAGGGTTGCCCTGAGCGATGGAGTTTACGGGACCACCAAAGGCATAACTGGGTTTATTATCCGGATCTTCCCGCCGTGCCAGTCCCCCCGGCATCGGTGATAACATCTGCACCACGCCGCCCAGCATCATTCCAACGCCGGACATCACCATCGGCGCACCCCACGGGGTTGACCACATAAACGCCCCGGCGACGACCATCACCGCACCCAAGATAGTCTGAAACACACCCGCTTTCTTACTGCCGATAATCATCGGGGCAATACGGATACCCGTATAGTTGCAGGGCGACTTTCGATACAAGCCACGCATACACCACGTACAAAGAGCGTGTATCTGGCGGGTCGGGATTTGAATCCCCTGCAAGTCAGCCGGGGAAGATAAAGCAAAATGAACCTCTGTATTATCTTCATGGGTCTTACTGTCAATGTAGAAAACGTCAATCTTTTCTTCTGAAGGATTAGCGTCCGGGTTACCCTCGGGAAAATTTCGTGCATCCAGATAGTGCGCAAAGGTCGTATGCAGGGTAACACGCGCCTGCGCCATGTTCTGATACGCCAGACACAACGCACTGATAGTGCCATCCAGATTGGCAATGCTGAGCGTGGGGGATACCGCCTTACCATCACCACTGATCTCTAATCCCTCAATTCTGACCGGCCACGGCTTATACTCTTTACCCTGCCACCAGAGAGATTTAGCGGGTAAATTATCTGTATCGCCTTCCAGCTCCGCTTCCGTATAAGAAATCGGGTGATTGTGGAAGTACAGTTCTGGCCCGCCAAACGCGGAACCATCAACGGCGAACAAAAGAATTTTACTCCCCGGCTCAAGACGCTGGAGAGTGGCATTGATTGTCATGGTAAAACCCCTTAAGGATGATAGGTGCGAGTGAACGCCACAGAGAGAGTAAAGTGGGACCCGTTGGCTTGTATGTTGAATTTCCCGGCCTGATACAGCCCCAACTCAGATAACGGATTACGCCATTTAAAGGCGCGCCATCCTTGATGCTCACGCAGAAAAGCAATCACAGGTTCTATTTCAGGCAACGTCCCCACAAAGGACAGGCGCCAGCTCTCCCGCCGTGCGTTGATCCCGTCGCCCGAGGTTTGCTTATACCCGTCACCGAACTGAACAGAACGCACCACGGGTTCAAATTCCCCCACAGCCCCAACCCGTGCGGGAAAATCAAATGTTTTTATCATCGCCTGCCTCCTTTGATGGCTACGCTTAATTCACCACCTTGCCCCAGACTTTTATGCAGCAATAACTTGAACCGCTGATCGACAAATTTCGCCACATCCTGACCCGCAGATTCAAATCCGCTGGTTGCCTTCACTTCGTGGTTCCCGTCAGGGTTAATCACAATACTGACATGATTGGTGGTCTGGCTGCTCGTACCGCCCATCGCCTGCACACCCAGCTTGCCGTCTGATCCGCGTTTTAACGGCAGAATGGCTTCCGGTCCCGCCTCCCCCATCAGGCCACCCCCGGTGGCAAATTTAAACAGGGTTGGGCTGCTGACAATCTGTCCGCTGTATTGGCTTAAGTTCGCCGATTGGTAAACACCCCCTTTGGCATTAGGCACAAAACTGCGCCAGTCGGTCGATATTCCCATCGCCCCCACACTGGCCGAAGACATATTGCCGCCCGCCGAGGCTAAGGCACTGGTACCCATATTCGTCATACCGCTACCCCCGAAGAATCCGGACAGCGCCTTAGTAATCATGGCCTGCATAGCGATACGAACCAGATCCTGAATAATGGATTGCGCCAGTGATGCAGACAGTTCTTTCATGGATTCAGAGAAGGACTTGGTGCCTGTCAGCATGCCGGTCAGGGCATTACCTGTCCGCTGTTCGACCACATCCAGCAAGCCCATCTGCATCTTCTGAAAATCACCCTGCGCACCATACAGCTCCTTGGCTGCCGCAAATTGTGCATCCTTAGAGCGGGTACCGGCTGCGTTGGCCAATTGCTCGTAACGCTCCTTTTTGATGAGGTTGTTTTGGTAATAAGCCTCATACAAAGCCGTTTGCTCGGTGAGCTGGTTCCTAAGTTGGGCTAACGGATCAACTTCCCCCGCCATATCCAGACGCGGGGCCGCAATCTGTTTGGCTTGTTCTGCCAGTTTGTCTTTGACCGTGGTCTGGTATATTGCCCGGCTGGCTGACAGATACTCCTGTTCTGACAGCAATCGTCCGGCGTACAGGGCTTTCAGTTCCTTACTCGCCTCTTCTTCCTGACGGATTAACGCTTTTACAGGCGCGTATCTTTCTGCCAGTTCCCGCCGTTGCTTTTGGTGATTTTCGGTATTGAGGGCACTCAGACGCTGAATTTCATGTTGGGAAACTAACCCGGATTTACCGACTTCATCCAGTTTTCGCTGGGTTTCCTGTTCACTCAGCACAATACGGCCCAGACTCGTCGTATGTACCCTTTCTATTTCAAGGCGCAACTGGTGATATTGATTGAGGATTTGGGTACTATTCCCCTTCTTGTTACCCCCACCGCCGCCCCCGGGGCCTGTCCACGGATTGCCATTGCCGCTTTCAAGCTTAGGGGGAGGAGGAGGCGGTGCGTCAAATTTTCCTATGGATACCGTGTCTTCATGGTGTTGAAGTTTTTTAGTTTGTATCTCAAGGCTTTTATCAAGATCTTCTAATTGGCTAAGTAGTTCTCTTTTTCCTTTTTTTAGTTTTTCAGCATCAGTGAATACAAAAAATCCTTTTTCAGCCAAATTGATTTTTCTATCGGAGTACCCTTCAAGCCTTCGAGCAACTTCTTTTCTCTCGTCTTGTAAATCCGTTATCTTTTCTTTTATCTTATCGATTGAAACTTCAATTTTAACCTTAGAAAGTCGTTGTAGTTCGGCGATGGTTTCGACGGTTTCATCTTTTAATTGTCGCAGTCCCTCTTTGGTCTGAACCGTATGATTGTATAGCCCATACAACGCGGAGCCTGCCAGCATCGCAGCGCCGAACGGGCCGCCTAATAACGACAATGCACCACGGGCACCCGCCGTCATCCCTGACAAAATCTGGGTAGAATACGACAGTTTCCGGTTAGCCTCAGCCAACAGGTGCTTCGCGGACGTTTCGGCCGCAATGGACTCTTTGATTTTACGAAAGTTAGCCGCGTATTCTTTCTGGTAACTGATATCAAGATTATGCTGCTTATTGATCATCTTTTGGGTGGTCAGCCACTGGTTCTGCTGTCCGGCCTGCTCGCGGATGGCCCGGGCCGAGTCAATCGTCCTTTGTGCCGTTTCGGCCTGCTGTTTAGCCGTATCACGGACCGCTTTTTCCGTTGAACGCCACGCGCTGACATTTTCACGCAAACTGCCGGTGAGTTTGGTGGCCACTACGGGGATCAGGGTGTGCAGCGCCACAGCCGCCACCAGATTAAAGTTTTCTGACAAGGCATTAATGGCCGTGGTGGCACCCTGCACCCCTGAACGCAGCGGACCATCGGCACTCTGGCCGACTTTAATCGCCAGTCCTTCAAAGGTGCTGCTCAGTACGTCGAGATCGGCACTCAGGTTATTGGCGCGCGCGCTCGCCTGTTCATAGGCAACCTGCGTCCCAGTCAGGGTCTGGGTCAGTTCGTCCAGTTTTCCCCGGCCGGTCACTAAGTTGGAGGCGGCGCTGACATTGGCGCGCCCGAACAGCCTGACCGCGTCGGCGGTGGACAAGTTTTTAGTGGTCAGGTGTGCCAGCGCCGAGGACAGCCCGGCCACCGAGGGTTTCAGTTTTTTATCCGTTGAACGTTCCAGTGCCAGTACCACGTTGCGGAAGGCCGTCCCTGCCTCCGCCCCTTTAATGCCGCGTTCCGCCAGAATCTGAATGACGGCGCTCAGCTCCTCAAAACTGATCCCTGCCTGTGCCGCCACCGTCCCGCCGTTTTTGATGGCCTGCGCCGTTTCAGCAATTTCGGATGAACCG
>NZ_JBBMXH010000148.1:0-6771 GCF_037996725.1 Xenorhabdus entomophaga | reverse complement strand
GCTTCTACTACTCGACCACTTCGTAAGCACTCCTGACACAGGTATTTATCACGCCTAAGAATCCGTTCGCGTAGCTTGTCCCACTTGCTGCCGTAGCCGCGGGCGTGTCGGTTCTTACCCTGTTGGTGAGCCTGCCAGCCAGTGTGCAGATGGTCAGGACAGTAGCCGCTACGGTCGGTGGTGGTCTTGGGACAGCCTTGTTTGCGGCAGGCGCGAGGGATACGGGGTGGCATGGCATCACCACGTCGAGAACAGTCCGCCGCGCTCACTCTCGCGTGCGACGAACAGCAGTATCTCTTCACGGATTATATAGCGGAGGTGATCGTCGTGGGCTTTGTTTATCTTGGCTGCATCAATAACCGCTGAACCCAAGTAAGTCACCCCACTTGCCACATTAAAGACCTTGAAGCCATCGGCAGTAACCCCAGCCTTGATTCCTTCATCTACTGCCAGCGTCATACCTGCGGGATAGGTCTTGCTCACCTGTTGCTTTTCTGCTTTCGGTTCGAATGCATTGTGAATGATGAGATGTTGAGGGGCTTTCCCTCCTATACTCATATCAAGCCGCCCATCTTTGTCATACCATGCTGAATATCCCTCAGCCGTTATAGATGTGCTGCCATCTTCTTTGATAATTATCATCATCATAATTTCTGCCTCATTTAGCATATTCAACTGGTTGGTTTTATATAATCCCCTATCGGAGCGAGACCACACCAGCCCGAAACCTCTACAAAACTCTATCAACGCCACTCATGGAATGACGTTTGCAGCATTTTGTAAAATCACCGTCTTGCGTACTTGCTCGCCCACGCCTTGGCGATGTTCAGACAGTCATCAAACAGCTTGCCCTTTCTGCTGGCTGACCCTGCACGGTGATAATGTTCCTTTGCCCTGTCGCTCGCCATAGCTGCTATAGATGAAGAAAAGCCGAGCTTGGTTAACTCGGCCTGTACGTTCTTCTCGATAAATTGCTCGTGGTTCATGCAGGCTCTCCCTCGTCGGGGAATTCATCAAGGCCAGGCAACGCAAGTTGGGTAAGCTGCAATGCTAATTTTGTGGCGTCCTTAATACGTTTAATATCCCTTTTGCGTTGAGCCATCAACCCACTGCCTTTCTGTCCTCGATGTTGGAAAGATGCTTTATCAAAAGCAGCTATTAAGTCATGCATCTTTTGTCCAGTAAGTTGAGCTATAGCAGTAACATCAAGTGTACCGATATCAACGTTTGATTCTTTCTCTGCAAGATCCAACAACCAGATACGCAGTTCTTTTGCTACTTTTGTCCGAGAAAACATACCAATTAGATATGCACCACGAAGGGAATATAACCTAACATCATACAAAAGATTATCGTAACCTATTGATTTATCCGTGGTCCTCACTTTGGCAGTGGTGCTCATACTCTCGGTGAACTC
Source organism: Xenorhabdus entomophaga (assembly GCF_037996725.1). Classification (NCBI taxonomy): domain Bacteria; kingdom Pseudomonadati; phylum Pseudomonadota; class Gammaproteobacteria; order Enterobacterales; family Morganellaceae; genus Xenorhabdus; species Xenorhabdus entomophaga. The sequence goes on along the minus strand of NZ_JBBMXH010000148.1, from coordinate 5,354 downwards.
ATCTTTATGCCTGCTATAAAGATTTGCCACTTTCTTACTGTCTTTGTAACCCAGTAGTTCAGCCAGATGCTCCCCAGTAAACCAGATTTTCCCGTCCTGATTATCAAATGGAACAATTTTGTGTTCTTTGAAAGTTAATGCTGTACTCATGGCGTATTACCTACATTTGAAATGAACCCTCGTTCACATAGAAAATCAGCCCGTCGAAGCTCGCCAGCTATAACTGACTTCCTCGAAGGCTCATATCAAAGTGATTGGATTCGACGTTTAAAGAATGGCGCTGTGAATGCGCGTTAGATACAAAAAAAACCACCACAGGGCGTGATGGTTTGAAGGTATTGTTGTAATAGGATGGTGTTAAATTTGGCTGGATGCTGCTTTAAACTGCTCTTTCGCGATTTCCACAGCTTTTTCTCTAATCTCATTAAGAGATAGATCGAAAACATTTTCTAGAGTAACCTTAAATGAAAAACATTTTTCAGCCCTAGAGTCTCCATCCATATAAGCAGAAAGCTCTATCACTATTTGATTATTCTGAACAATATAATATCCAGGGTCAGGATAGCCATAAGGCATACTATGACCATAAGATCCAATTGAATCAATTACATATTTCATATCATTTTTCATGTCATTTCCTTATTAGTATTTTCTATTATTTAAGGTTTGTATCCATATTTTTGATAGTCCCCTTGTTAGAAATGCCATTTTAATTTTGCTGCGGTTTTAATACAGTTTTTGCGGTTGTGTCATCCTGCAAACAAATAGGTTCACCGCCACCGCATCCTGATATATTCCCACCACCCCAGTATCATTGGCTCTGAGGGGGCGGTGAAAACCGCTTAACGCGCATATGCAGGATTTCAGCATAATTATACATTGCTGAACGTTGGACTCTTAACAGGTAGCGGTCAGTCTCCTCCAGTGCGTTATAAATATCGCCGCCTATGAAAACAGACAGTTTTTCTATTCTCTCATTGAGTTCTGCTAATTCATCAATAACACGTTGTTGATGTGGCTGTAGAGTTGGTTGTTGAGCATTCATTTCGTCACCTTATAACATTCAGTCTTCGCCCAATCCCTCAGTCCGAGGAACTGGGCTTCGAGGGTTTCAAGTTCTCCGAGGAGACGTACATAATCCTGTTCAGCGTCTTTCGCCAGTCTGGCGGGTCTTGAACCATCCACGCCGGAGGGGGCAGCGGTTTCAGACACGGGGCACTCGGCTTTGACGTACACGCGCTTAACGTTAGTGCGGAGAGTATCGCTAAGCTCATCAAGTTTAGATTTGGCATTGGCGAGTTCCTGTAGTTGTTTAGTGTCCCGTTCTGCGAGTTGCTTGATGCGCTCTTGCTGGTTGGTGTTGATGGCGACCTGTTCGTCATACTGTGACTTTAACCTACGGTATTCTTCGGCCTTGTTATGATACTCACCGTAATAGAACCAGAGCAGGCCAGCGACGACAGCAAAAGCACCCAGGGTGAAGTATTGGCTGTTGAATTTCATACGGGTATCTCAATATGAGGTGCATCCAGAAATTTAGCCGGCTTATCGTGGGGATTACTTGTCCACGTGATGCCAAACCGAAGCTTTATCCCCAGTTCTTCACCTGCTTGGTGTACTGCATTCAATACTGGCAGCCAGCATGTGTAATTATTCCAATCTGCACCTACAGGAAGCAAGTCAACCGCATGGCCCGTCAAATGGCGAGAATTCAGGGTCCGGCTTTTCTTCTCTTTCAATAACTGCTTTTGGCGCTCAAGCGTTCTGAGTCCTTCAATTACCGCGAAGTCAACCGGAGACAACGTAAGTGCTCGACGAACAACCGCAACCAAATCGAAATGCACACCTTTGAGGTTATTTTCACTGCGCTGGCTAAACTGAAAGTTATTCATTGCCACCGTTCGCCCCCGCTCTTCTCTCTGCCATCTTACGCAGCAATTGACCAATGAAGTCTGTTCCCAGATAGCCAATCACCACACTGCCGATGTAGGCCAAGTCAGGATTCAGACCGAACAGATTTAAAACATCACGAATGAACCAAGCGAACATGGCACACATAAAGGCGTCGATTGATACCTTTACCCAGCCACCGCCGTTGTAGCGGCCTCGGAAAAATGCCATTGTCCCCGCGAGTGCAGCCCCGATACCCTGCTCTCTTATTGAGACGAGCCAGTCACTAAGATGCACCCATAAATCAGGATTTTCTTTCATCTTCATATTCCACCCCATTTGAACAATGGGCGTCCGTGGGGTGAGCTATGATCGCCCCTGTGATTAGGTTAAAAGTAATCAGTTGATACTTAAGGTATGTTGTTAGATCGACAAAGTAGCAACACTAATAAAGGAGAATTTTATGAGTACATATTTAAGTTTATGGAATACCATAAGCCAAAGAGTGGCATCTGCTAGGAGTATCGGGAACATCGAGAACACTCCCCTTGGTGTGCGACGAAGTTTGACTCCCGAAGAAACTCAGCTTATGTTGCGAGTCCTTCAAATATTCATATTGGAAAACATCCTGCACAAACATCGCAGAAAGCACGGCACTCTTATGGAACCACTGCCTGGTAGCAAAGCCTTAGATCATAAAATTTTCATGAAAACCAATTGGACTTTCAATGAAATCCGTTCAATGAGCCTTGAGGATAAGCTACTGGTTTTGCATGATGAAATTGAGGTTATAAACTTATCCGTAGAGGCGCAACGCTTTATAGCAGAGCAATCGCTCCCTGATATTTCAATCACCTTTGAAGACTTTCGCCCTGAAGAATGGAACCATGTGGAAAACAAAATTTTTCTTGATCTACTACAGATTGATTATTCTCAATGAATCTTTCAGTTCCTTGAAGCCGCATTAATTCTGCGGCTTTTCGGTTTTTGGCATCAATGTATTCTTTTAATCTATCTGCTTGATACCGAAGCCAGTAATATAAATCCTCGTCACTTAACCCATCCCGGAAAATGTAAGGATGATTGTTTTCCAGCTCTTTTGCTCGAACCACAATCCAATATGGCAATAATGTTTCATCTCCATTAAGTACCACATCAATTTTTTTGATTACATTCGTCTCTTTCATGTGATTCTCCAGAAAGTAAAAAGGCCACCTCAGTGACCTTCGATATAATTTGGTGGAACCTCTCGGAATCGAACCGAGTCCTAATGCTTTTCAGGCATCCGCGCGAACCCTCTACGCCAAAGTTCCAGATATGAAAAAAGCCACGCCATGCGCAGCCTTGAGTTCAGTATGTAGATTTGGGGGTTTATTTATCAACCCAGTCGAGGCAAAAGTTTTGGGGTTGCCCGGTTTTTTGCATTTGTTGCAATAAAGCACCTAGCTTTTGTGCTTCAGCGTTTTGATACGAAAACTCGTAGTCATAAGATCCGCCCCCCTCATGATGCCCCAGTTGCGCCTTGCCAAGATTATAAGACTCACCATTAACTACCATCCGAAGTTCTTTATTTTGGAAGAGAGCCCCTACTTTTTGGTAACTCTCCTTATTTTGTTTGGTAGATGGATTAATATAAAATGTGTTATTTTTTTCACCCCAACTGAATGAAGATATTTCCGTAATATCTATCTCATTATTTGAAGTTATATTTAAAGAGCCCATAGTACGCGGCCAACCAACTAGCTTATCTGATATATATCCCCAACCTATATTCCCAAAATGACTGGATGTTTCAGTTCCTGATGTAAGATCAAAAGACAGCATACATTCAACTGGTGTGACTTTGGGTAATAATACCCAATCACAAGCCATTAGATCTTCTTGTGTTGGTTGCCAAGATGTCGTCCCTTCTTTATCTGTCACTTCGATCTGAGGCAGAGTATTATTTTCTGTTGAACCCGGAAGGAGTTTTATATACTCAACTTGTGCATCCCAACCATTACGGCGAACCAATTTCCCTATATACACTTGAATTAACGCCCACGGAAAAGAACTGTCTGGTGCCACATTGTCAACTTCGACATCAATCGTCTTCTTATATTGGTATTGGTCAGGATCAAAAGGACATTGCTTATTATCCAGCTTATTAACGTCAGACATCATTTCCTCACTTATTAATCGTTAAAGGTCATTTCATCTACTGCTAACTAGCCAGTTAATATTACTTAGGTTAGGTTTTTATCTCAATTGAATACCAAGCGGCAGAATTAATACGCATTAAAATATGGCTGCGCATTATAAAGTATGTCTATTCATCGAGTGCGTGATTCAGTGAGGTGTAAATTCGAAGTTTGCTGCTAATTCCGAATACCCTTTATTGAATACAGGCAACAAAAAACCCCGCCGAAGCGAGGTTTAAATATTCGTAGTGAGTATGGTTACAAGTTCCCACTATTTAAAGATACTACGCCAACTTTATGCAAAATGCAAATATTGTTGATGACATAAACAGTTTATTTCGTCACCTCATTAAATACCGCTTCCGCCCATTTTTCTTCCGTGTAACACTTCTCCACCAGCTTTTGATAAAAGGGCTTCCAGTTGCGAGACCATGACGATTGAGTTAATGCTGGAACCAGTGCTTTAACTGCGGTATAAGCCACCGACGACGGTACTTTGCTGTAACCTCGCCCCGAACATCGCGGGCAGATTTTATGAACGGGTATACCCTGCAATGCTGTCTGTTCCTCATCAAGCACCAAGCCTCGCCCTTTGCAGCGACAACGATTTGACAGAACGCCCTTACCGTTGCAGGCTTGGCACAATTCGTCCACCAGCTCATCTTTGATATTTGGCTCAACGATCACCACTCCATCAATGTTCGTGATGCCCGGGTGCTTCACCACGGCTTTCACTCTGCAAATAATCCCCTTACCTTGGCACTCCGAACACTGACAGGTTGACGCGGCTGAACGAGCGTAATTTTCAAAGGCCATCTTGGACAGTATCACCAGACATTGCCCCAGTTTATTCCCTGCTGCTTTCGAGATCAGTTTCGGTACAGTTCGCCTTGCGTATCGGGTCAGTTCTTCCACGGTGCTGAATTTGTCTTCTTCACTGACGTTGTTCTTGGCAAAAAAGGCCGTCATGCCAAACTTCGCCTGTGATTCAGCCATCCCTAAAGCCGCGGCGGTATCCATGCCTTTCATTCTGCCCGGTGCAGTACTGGTGGAAACATCACTAAAGGTCGGTGACTTCGGGTGAAAGTGTTTTAATGCTGACTCGAGTTTCATACAGCACACTCCCCCACCAGATTGAGGATAATGCTGTCGGTCAGCTCACCATCATGAAATCGTTCTTCCTCCAGTACCCACTTGCAGACCTCTATTGCCTCCTGACGACTCACCGGCTGGATAGTGGCGAGTTTCTTTTCAAGATAGTCTTCCCGGTCATAGATATAATAC
>NZ_JBBMXH010000147.1:0-6861 GCF_037996725.1 Xenorhabdus entomophaga | reverse complement strand
CTGCTTTCTCATACGTTGGGCATTTTTGCCAATTTTAAACAAGGTAAAAGTCAACGCGACTGGCTTCAACAAGCCAACGTCATAGGATGTTAAAGTCGAGCATCGCGTTATATTGATCATTCATTTAGCCCCCTATATTGCTTTTAGTCGTTACTCCATGACGCAACAGCTATTTTCATTTGGTTTATCTGCTACAGTATTTATGATAATCACAGTTATTTTTTTATTATCTTGCCATTTTTAAAAATGGCAAATGATTTATTCACGTAAAGGTATCACCATGGAATCAACGGTTCGCACCCTTGCAAAATCAAAAAATATCGCCCTTGTCGCACATGATCACTGTAAAAAAGCCTTATTAGATTGGTCCAATACACATAATTCTTTATTAAGCAGGCACATACTATATGCGACAGGAACGACAGGGCATTTAATTCAGCAAAAGACGGGGCTAACTGTTACAAATATGCTGAGTGGGCCAATGGGAGGCGATCAACAAATTGGTGCCCTGATTTCTGAAGGAAAAATCGATGTTTTGATTTTCTTGTGGGATCCTTTGAATGCAGTTCCACATGATCCTGATGTCAAAGCTCTGCTACGTTTGGCAACTGTTTGGAATATTCCCGTTGCCACTAACCTCTCAACTGCCGATTTTCTTATCAACTCCGCGCTTTTTGCAGAAGAAGTCGATATCAGCGTACCCGATTATCAACGCTATCTTAATGAAAGACTCCAGTAACCAGAACAGAAATGGGAGAGCCAAACTCTCCCCCATTTTTTAATCTTATTTTTTCTGATGTTGATACAACTTTAAGGTTTACGCTGAGTAGGTACTCCTAATTGCAACAATTGATGAATGAATATCGATGGATTTTTCGGTTCCTGCATCAACCAAACCTGTTTTTTTGCCCGTGTCAGTGCAACATATAAAAGACGGCGTTCTTCCGCATCAGGAAAATCTTCAGGTTGTGGCAATAAAACTTGCTCTATCACAGATTCCCTCGCGGGTGCCGGAAAACCATCTTTTCCCTGATGCAACCCCAGAATAATGACATATTCTGCTTGTTGCCCTTTAGCTGCGTGAATTGTCATAAATTCAATCTGCAAATTTGGCCAGCGGGTTGATGCTTTTTTCAATAATTCTGGTTTGAGATGATGATAGCGTGCCAATAATAAGATGGTTTCCTGCTTGGTAACATAACCGCTCATTTTATTAAGCAGTGCTTTCAACTGTTCTTCCGGCAAAATCACAACCGATTTTTTATTACCTTTTATCAGGTTATTAAGTGGCTTAGCTAATTGATGGGGGTTTTGTTGCACAAATCGGTTGGCTATTTCACCGATACGATCATTGAAACGATAAGTCGTATCTAACGTGCATTCTGTACCATCACCAAAATAAGTTGGAAAAGCTGTCATTAAAGTTAATTCAGCGCCACTAAAACGATAAATTGCTTGCCAAGCATCTGCCACAGCGAATAGATGGCTTTGCTTATTCTGCGCCTTCAACGCTGTCAATAACTTGAACCTCAGCGGTGAAATATCCTGAAATTCATCAATCAGAATATGTTTCCATGGGCTGATAAATCGCCCTTTTTGTAAGATGTTCACAGCCTGATGGATTAAACCAGAAGAATCGGTTGCGCCTTCAGATTTCAGTGCCGATTTCCAAGCCTTCAACAGAGGAGCCATAAGCCTTATACGTTTCTGAAATAGATCAGCATAAGCAGCAGGTGCCTGTTCAATCATCTCTTTCTGACTGCCGCCATGCATACGCATCAATCCCAGCCAGCGTTCCAGACGAACAGATAAGCTATCTGTTAATTGGTTATCGTGCCAATATTCACCTTCTGGTAATTGCCAATCCAGTTCTTCATTCAACCATTCCCGCCAACCTTTCGCTTGTGCTTTTTTTTCTCCACACTGCTTTTGCCATTCCTGAATGAGAAAGTTACGACGCTTCTGAGCATCAATTTCCAGTTCACTAATCTTGGTTTCTTTATTGTTTTCTTGCTGAATAATATGCAGTGCCAAGGCATGGAATGTTTTTGCTTTTACCTCTTTTGTCCCCAAGCGCTCCTGAATACGTTCATTCATTTGACCAGCAGCCTGACGATCAAAAGCCAACAGCAAGATCTGTTCAGGAAGAGCCTGTTGACGCAATAACAACCACCCAGTACGCGCCATCAAAACAGAGGTTTTTCCGCTCCCCGCACCGGCTGAAACTAAAATATTTTTCTCACCATTAATAACCGCCTGACACTGAGAACGATTAAGCGGCGAAGTTTCTATGGTTCGGAAAAATTCTTCATGTTGCGCCAAAACACGATCCATCCAACGCTGGTTCATAGTCTGAATTGTTTTTTCACCCTCATACAACCAATCCAAACAAATCTGATAATCGTCACGGCAGTTCTCAAATTGAGCAATTCGCTGTAATGGAAGAGGCAGTGCCTGAAATGTTTCTTGGATTTGTTGCTGCAATGAAGTTAATTCTGCAATTTTCAACCAGCGATCTTGTTGGCCGATTTTATGAATTTCATTCACTTGGGCAGCCAATACATCCGCACTGACATCGCTCATATCGAGGCTCCATTTTTGCCATTCCTTTAATAAGTAATGGTAAAAATGTTGTGTTTGCTGCCATTCAGTACCATGCAGGCGCACCACTTTTCCTTCAGGTAATTCAAATTCCAGTTCCCCCCAGACAATCCCTCGCTTACACTGAATGCCAATCAATTGATTAAATGGAATAAGGTACTGGTGCTTATCACCACTGACTTCAATGCCAGCATTAAGTAGACGCACCCTATTATAAGGATGTTGGGCGAGGCGTTGCCCGATTTGCGTTGATTTGAGTTCCATTGTCGTGGCACCGTACCTGAAAATTGTTGAACTACTTCATCACGTAAATGTTGTTAGGGGTATTTTGTGCTAACAGTTTTATCCAGCTCCCGCCATTTTCTGTATAACAGTCATGTCCTCTATTATATCCGTATATTCATTGCACTGACAGGAACTACCCTGATCCCCTGGCTATTAGGAGAAGAACTTAAAATAACCATTCCTTTGCTGCTAGGTGTCGTTGCGGCGGCATTAACAGACTTAGATGATCGTTTAGTTGGTCGTTTGCGCAATCTCATTATTACCCTAGTCTCTTTCTTTGCCGCTTCCACTTCGATTACATTGTTATTTCCCTATCCATGGTTTTTTATGCTCGGTCTGGCAATATCAACCTGCGGCTTTATTCTGTTGGGTGCATTGGGGCAACGCTACGCTACTATTGCCTTTGGTGCTTTACTGATAGCGATTTATACCATGCTCGGCTCACCCATATTTCCTGTTTGGTATCAGCAACCTGTATTACTGCTCATTGGTGCCATCTGGTATAACTTGCTGACATTAACCGGCCATTTATTATTTCCGATTCGCCCTTTGCAAGAAAACCTGGCACGTTGTTACCAGCAGCTTTCAACCTATCTTTATGCCAAAACAAGTCTGTTTGATCCTGATTCTGAAGCTGAAGAATATAAGCAAGCTGTGTTTGATGTTGCCATGGCAAACAGCACGTTAGTCACAACACTCAATCAAGCTAAGATCTCTTTATTGAGTCGCTTGAAAGGTGACAGAGGGCAGCGAGGAACGCGCCATACTTTGCATTATTATTTTGTTGCACAAGATATCCATGAGCGAGCCAGTTCATCCCATGTTCAGTATCAAAAACTGAGAGAAGTTTTTCGTCACAGCGATATTATGTTTCGTATTCAAAGATTACTTTCTATGCAAGCACGAGCATGCGAGCAGATTTCGCAATCCATTATTTTGCATAAGCAATATCAACATAATCCACGTTTTGAAAGTGCGTTCAGTTACCTTGAAAGCTCCCTTGAACGCTTAAAAAACCAGCAAGGCACTAATTCCAAAATAATGGCATTTGATAATCTGCTGAAAAATTTACGGGCAATTGACGCCCAATTAGCAGGGCTTGGTTCGGATCAAGACCTTCTTTCCCCAAATACTCCCCAAAATACCCAACAAGAAGAAACGCGCTTATCCGGTGAAGATTTAACGGGTTGGCGTGATGTATGGTTCAGGATCAACCGTAATTTGACACCAAAATCGGCTCTCTTTCGCCATGCTGTTCGAATGTCTGTCTTGCTATGTACTGGCTATGCCATTATTCAACTCTTTGATTTGCAGCGCGGTTATTGGATCTTACTAACGAGTTTATTTGTCTGCCAACCTAACTATAGTGCTACTCGCCGACGTCTGGCTTTACGTGTCATTGGTACATTGGCGGGGATTTTGATTGGCTTACCAATTCTCTATTTTGTGCCTTCTATTGAAGGGCAACTGGTGTTAATCGTCATATCTGGCGTGCTGTTCTTCGCTTTTCGCAATAGCCAATACGCACATGCAACGTTATTTATCACTCTTCTGGTCTTATTGAGTTTCAATTTATTAGGTGAAGGTTTTGAAGTCGCATTCCCCAGAATTATCGACACATTGGTAGGTTGTGGCATTGCCTTACTTGCTGTCAGTTTCATCTGGCCAGACTGGAAATTTCGCCAATTGCCTCAAGTGATTAACCGAACAATGTTGGCTAATTGCCGCTACCTTAATGCTATTTTAATGCAGTACCATCAAGGAAAGAGCAACAGTCTGGATTACCGCATCGCTCGCCGTGATGCTCATAATTGTGATGCTGAATTAGCATCGGTGATCTCTAATATGGCATCAGAGCCAAAAAGTTACCGTATTTCTCAGGAAGCCGCTTTTCGTTTATTGTGCCTTAACCATACGATGCTGAGCTATATTTCTGCATTGGGGGCCCATCGTGACAGGCTCAATGATCCAGAAATTCTGGATATTCTTAATGATGCTATCTGTTCCGTTGAATCCGCATTAAAACAAGGCTGGATTGATGACGAAACACTGCAAACCATTGCAAATAACTTGGCAGATAAAATCAATCTGGTGCCTTCTGAAAGTAACAATAAAGTTCAGCTTGTGTTACAACAAATAGGATTGCTCATTGAGCTATTACCTGAAATTGTTTGTTTAACAAAACAAATTGGTGAACAAGAGCCACACTAAAAATTATCTTATAGGGGCATTTAGCCCCTAAAAATATAAGGTGGATCTGCATAATAAATGCAATACCATTACTCTCGGACTAAACGAATACGTATTAAATAATTCATTGGGTGATTTTGAGCATGGCCCGGCTATATTAAGTCATACAATTCGAGCTATTACAGAAAAACTATCTGTTACAGAAAAACAATCTATTACAGAAAAACAGTTCATCGCAGAAAAAGAGTTATCCCAAGAACGTCAATCGTCGCCTGATTCTGGAAAATAGGGGCCATTGCCCCTATTCATCAAATATCTCTTATTACGAATGATAGTCCGAATTTTGGTGGAGCCATTCGTCGTGCCAATTGATTAATTCATCACGCAATTGCTCCGGTAACACCGCGACATGGCATCCTTCTATTGCACCAGCCAAAGCAAGCAACAAACTGACATTTGTTTTTTTCCTGTGCTGTTGTAGTTTGAGATAAGTTGCTTTGGCTCCCAGCATTTTCAAATCTTCTACTTTAGAGATGCCCACTTTCCATAGTTGTCTCTCTAAAGCAATTCCTAAATTGGGGAGATCTTTAAGCCTGAGAGGCATTTTCTGTCTATCAACAATTTCTTCCATAGTATACTGATAGGCTAATTGCATATATTCAAACAACTGTTTTTGATCTTGCCAAAGTGATTCATTAACGCGGTAATACCGCAAGGTCACAGGTATCCCCCTTTTTGAATAAATAAATTTTTCCATGCCACTAGCCTTAAATAACACTTCAGCACGGCTACTTCCTCGTAGATAAAGTTCCCCCTCAGAGCTGATAGCAAATAAAACACCGTCAATTAACAACCCAATGCCACCAAATTGAGATTTCTTCTTAAGCTTTCCCAATAAAGATACGCCGTATTGTAATTGGGCAAAACGCGGTTCGGATAAAAACATTTTTATCACTCCATGAATCACATTCCAACATAATGTTTAACCATGCCTGCTATTAATAAAATAGATAACAAGAACAATTAATTAAAACCATACGCAATCTATTTCCAACTGCCAACCGTTAAGTCGGAAAAATCCGAATTTCTGTGAATTTTTGCGAAGCGCTTTGAAAAAAAGAGACTTGCTTTTAATCAAATAGCGTTATACTGTATAAATATACAGTTCATTATGGCGAGGAACATTATGGGCACTCAATCATCGTGGAAATATCTCACTAAACATAAAACGGTAACTGCTGACACGGCAGCTAACGAACATAAAACAGACAAAACAATGGTTGGGATGACCGTGAAAAGACTGTCTTTTGTAGAATCGCGCCAATGCGCTTCATCAACTGTCACTTCATCAATTGTAAAAGGTATGGTCAGTGAATTGATTTACAACGAGCACCAACCAACGATTAATCACATTCTGCTTCCTTTATTACGTCAGACTGGAAATGAAAATCGATGGCTACTTTGGGTAACGCCCAACAAGAGGTTAAGCCGCCAGTGGTTGATAAGCTCAGGGCTTCCTTTAAATAAGATCGTCCAGCTAAACCAGATCCGCCCCATTGCTTCGATTAGTGCCATGGAAAAGGCTTTAGCAAGTGGTAATTACAGTATTGTATTGGGTTGGTTGCCTGAATTGTCTGAATATGAAGTGAACAGATTACAATTGGCGGCGCAAAGGTAACCATTCACCAGCCCTGTATTGACTAGCAGGAAAGCAGATTAAAGACATCCGGATAGGGCTGTTTTCGGGTCACCGCTGTCGCGATTTCACTGAGTACATCCAGTGCC
>NZ_JBBMXH010000146.1:0-7008 GCF_037996725.1 Xenorhabdus entomophaga | reverse complement strand
TTGCCGAGATCGATACCAATAAGGGTGACGTTTTGCATGATGGACTCTCCAGAAAAAATACTCTATAAAGAGTATGGTTCACAAGGTGGGGAAGACCATCTCATTAACTCCTGTAGCCTGAAAGGGAGAGCAAAATTGCGGTACATCTGCACACTTTTGGAAGCAGATATCGTCTGACGATGAAAGTTATCCTGTCACTTTATACACCGGACAGGCTTATCATACATATTGAGCAGTTTCCTGCCACGTTAACCATAACCCTTTTACTTTGTACTATTTTTATCCATGCTTTAATTCACGCACGATAAACGTCCCGAAAACTTCGCGGCGTCACTTGCGTTAAAGCGAAGCGATTACCAAGTGACGTCGCCACGCGTCAACGTCCAGAGCATGTCCTGTCTGGCTTTATGACTGATTTGAACCTCATTTTTACTCAGTGTCACCTCTTTCTATTAGCATTTTTATGCCTTAATTCACTTACTTCGTTTGTTTTTCACCCACTGCCTAGCACAGGCTGATGCAGTAAAAAGGAGATATCACACGTCACGAATAATGAGGCGTTCATCCTGAGCTAATCAGGCACTGAACGGGGAGTAATCCACCGCCGTGCTGAGCACGTAGCGAACTCCTGCAAAAACTTAACGCAACCCACGCCCTGTATACACATTATCTGACGTACCACGGAACGGTGAACCTAACCGACACGCAGGGAATGTTTCGAAATGAGTAAAATGAGTCTGAAAATCAAAGGGGAAATACGGATAGCGAAGCGATCACGAACGAGAACAAACAACAAAGATTGACTTAGCCGTCCGTATTCTCCTCTGAGTTTATGTGCTCTTGAGAAGAATTATAGCCGTTAAACTTAGTCGTTCTGTTATTGAGTAAGGTAAAACAATCAGTTAAAGTATTCCCGCCATCAGCACAATCTAATGGTCAAGGTTTAGCAGCCTTGTGCGCTTATACACTGGTAAGATGTTTTACCAGTGTGCCTGCATTCGCCTTTTCTATGGCGGTTCAGGTGGGGGAGACTCACGTCTCGCCGGAGTAAGCGCCGGTCTGCTAACCCTGTCTGAATCGCCACCATCAATATTAATTAATGGGAAGGGGTAGCAGGAATGAATAACAACATCAGAAACGACTGGCATCAAGCAGACATAATTGCTGCACTACGCAAACGTGGTACTACCTTAGCCGCTCTCTCCCGTAAAACGGGACTCAGCTCATCAACACTCGCCAATGCATTCAGCAGACCGTGGCCTAAAGGTGAATGGATCATCGCGGATTATCTCGGCATCCATCCATCAGAGATCTGGCCAAGTCGTTATTTTGATCAGCGTGGTCAACTTATTGAGCGCAAGATTCGCAATAAGTCACAGGAGTAACCCATCTTCGTTTTTTAGTCAGTTTGTGAAAATGATAAATTTTAATATGAAGCCGTGAGATTTAAATGGCAGCCTGATTTGGCCATTTTTAAACTCCACGGCTTTTTTGATTTATTTTGACTTTGTACACTATCTGCAACCATATATTCGTTGCTATGTTTACCAGCTCTCCTTTTTTATGTGGAATTTTGTGATCTCTCAATAGCCCACCTGATAAGCTGATTGAACCAGTACACAAGATTCCATCATTTCAATCCCTGAAATCGATGCGAAATTTTGGCGATTTCACCCTGAAATTTCTCATTAAATTACTTTTAAAACAATAATATAACCATTAAATACCTATGGAGAAAAATAAACAAAATAAAGCGTTTTTCAATTTAAAAAATTTACATTTATAGTTTTATGTAGGATATTTAAATAAAATCTAAAAACCTACACATACGGTAAAAACATGAATGAAACCTATAAACAATTAGATAAGGTTGCGCAAAGGTCAGTTCGTCTACTCCAGTCGCTCAGTGACCAAATCCAAAGCCAAAAGCTGGAGCTGAGTAAAACAGCTTATTATCAAACGTATTCAAAAGCGGCTCTCGCAAAATTACCAAAGTTAACACGTGCCAGCGTGGATTATGCCGTTAACGAAATGGAAGCGAAGGGATATGTATTTGGCAAGAAGCAAGCAGGTTCTTCATCCAAGTACGCGATGACAATTGAGAACATCATAGATCTGTACCATCACAGAGGCGTTCCCAAATACCGGGATCGCTACCATGAAGCATTGACCTTCTTTATCGGTAATTTAAAGGGGGGAGTATCTAAAACCGTCAGTACAGTTTCTCTGGCACATGCATTACGCACTCATCCACACCTGATTTTCGAAGACCTTAGGATCTTGGTTATCGACCTTGACCCACAAGCATCGGCAACCATGTTCCTTGATCATAAACAGTCTATCGGTTCTGTTGATACAACATCAGCCCAAGCCATGCTGCAAAATGTTTCGCGTGAAGAGTTACTATCTGAATTTATTACATCCTCAGTCGTTGCAGGCGTAGACATTATTCCGGCATCCATTGAAGACGCATTCATCGCATCACGTTGGGAAGAACTCTGCGCAGAACATCTATCAAACCAGAACATCTATACTGTCCTTCGCGAGAATATCATCGATAAAGTGAAACACGATTACGACTTCATCTTTATCGACAGCGGACCACACTTGGACTCTTTTCTGTCTAACGCGATCGCCGCCGCAGACTTTCTTATGACTCCAATCCCACCCGCACAAGTGGATTTTCACAGTACACTGAAATATCTTGCTCGCTTGCCGGAGCTGATAGAAATGATCGAGTCAACAGGTGCATCAACTCGGCTCAGCGGTAACATCGGCTTTATGTCCAAGTTAGTGAATAAAACTGATCACAAGCTGTGTCATAGCCTGGCAAAAGAGATTTTTGGTGGTGACATGCTTGATTTTGCTATCCCGCGACTGGACGGGTTCGAGCGTTGCGGCGAGTCCTTCGACACCGTTATTTCCGCAAATCCTGCCACGTATATCGGCAGTGGGGAAGCACTGAAGAATGCGAAAACAGCCGCAGAAGACTTCGCCAAAGCCGTTTTTGACCGAATTGAATTCATCAGAGTTAACAGGGGCAACAATGCAAGATAAAAAACGTCCAACTATCGGAAGAACATTCAATTCAGTATCCCTGGATACGCCGGCGGAAAACCAAACTACAGAACAGCGTTTCACACTGGCTTCGGGTCAAACTGCCATATTTCAACTAGAGCACATCCCAGCCGATAAACTGGAGTCCGAAACTACCGTTAATTTTTTAGTCAATGGCCGGGATCAAAGCGCACTGACAAAAGAATCTGTCAGCGACATCATGCGCACCATCAATCTTCAACAATTCTTCCCGGCAATCGGTCGTCGTATTGATGGCAAGATAGAGATTTTGGATGGTTCACGCAGACGTGCCGCCGCTATTTTCTGTGGTGTTGGTCTGGATACCCTAGTCACGAACACAAACATAAGTGCGGATGACGCAAGACAACTTGCCGCTGATATCCAAACTGCAAGAGAGCACAACATTCGTGAAGTCGGTTTGCGTCTGCTCCAGCTGCGAGAAGGGGGTATGACTCAGAAAGAAATCGCTGAGTCTAACAACATGTCACAAACTAAGGTGACTCGCGCAATCCAGTGTGCTTCAGTACCTAATGATATTGTTGCCGTATTCCCTGTTATCGCAGAACTGAGCTATCCAGATTATAAAGCGCTTTTGGACGTCACCGTTGACATCAAGAAAAACAACCTTTCGATTGATGAGGTCGTCAGTTGTGTGTGTGATGAAGTTCAACATATGGATAAATCCAAGCCGGTTGCTCCCGACGAAATGAAATCGAACATTATCAGACTGTTTAAAAAGTTTAGCAGCAACAAGGCAAAAAAATCCACAGCAGAAAAGCAGCAGGTAAGCCCGCTTTGGAACTTTAAAGATAAAGATTCATTTGCCCGCAAACGTGTTAAAAACAGAGCAGTGAGTTTTGAATTTAACCGCGTACCAAAAGAATTCGAGGAAGAACTGGAAAAAATGGTTCAGGTGTTAATGCGAAAACACTTCAATTTAAACAAATAATTCTCCAGACAATTTCACAATATAACCAAATGAATTTATTACGTTTATTTGAAAAATTTCAGGGTGAAATCGCCAAAGATTTCATGGCAGAAGAGCGACTTATCAAAGGCTGGGATTTTAATTTCTATAAGACTCTGGCAGTGCATTGATGGCTTGGAGTGTGAATCGATATTCCTCTGCTAGCCAACGATTCACTGTTTGTTTC
This sequence comes from Xenorhabdus entomophaga, assembly GCF_037996725.1. Classification (NCBI taxonomy): domain Bacteria; kingdom Pseudomonadati; phylum Pseudomonadota; class Gammaproteobacteria; order Enterobacterales; family Morganellaceae; genus Xenorhabdus; species Xenorhabdus entomophaga. Next base: position 2,776 of record NZ_JBBMXH010000146.1, on the reverse strand, counting down.
CGCAGCAATCCTGCAGGCACCTTAACTAACCCTTGGGCTATCTCCACACCATATTCTTCAAGCAACTGGATGGCACGTACCGTTGACAAATGCCTGCCGGATTTGTTGGTAGTACGTAATTTTAAGGCAGCGATCAGCTCGCAATAATGCTCTAACTCAGGCTGGGACAAAACACGGGGAATACCATGATCACGCCGATAAACTGTGCGGGGTTTAAGAACACAGTGAAGAGCCCGATAAACGGTAGCAGCGGAAACTCCATACAGCTGTGCTATCGCAGCAATCTGTGTTGCCCGCTCCGGGATTTTAGGCGGCAGGCGGGATATCGCCGTGGCTCCCATTTTTTCAACCACATAAAGGCGGTACACTTCGGCAGGATCAATGGATGATTTCCGTCCACGGTACACACCACGCGCTTTTGCCGCCGCAATACCTTCCAGCTGACGCTCACGGCGCAGGTTAGTTTCAAATTCAGCGATTTGGCCGTTTCCGCATTACGGTAAGCGCGGATTTTCTGGTAAACCGCCTTGCTGCCGCTGAGCAGCCAGACCCAGCGGGTAGCCGCTTCTCCGTTGCGTTGATGGGGCGTTTCGTCAACATGGATAACCGCAGATTGCCTGACATAATGCCCTAACGCCTGATGCAGCGGCGTCAACATTGAACTGATCCGCCCCTGCGCTTCAGAGATAAGGCCCGTGGAAAAGTGGATGCCATAAGTGTCCCGGATCAGGCGCTGTATCTTACTGATGCTCAGAGGGTATTGTCCCGACAGAACCGCCATCTGGCTCATCAAACGGGGCCCCAGTTGTCCGGAAGGCGCATCGTCGGGTAACGTAGCCCGGACGGTGTGATGACAACACTGACAGCGGCCATGAAACAGTTGATATTCGGTGATATCCAGGGCGATTTTGGGCAGTTCGAATACCTGATGAGATAGGTCGGGGTCGTATTCGGCTCGACATGCCCGCCACAAAGGGCACAACCGTCATCGGGCAGACAGCGAACGATCGTATCCGTGTCTTTCAATGCACTCAGTGCCAGCCGGTCTTCGTATTCTCGAAGTTTGGCCCAGAGCTCCCGGATAAGGGCATTGGCTTCGCTGATGTTGCTCACTTCGGGTGGCTCAGCGGTAAAGTGCTTCTTCTTTTTCATGGGTGAAAAAGTTACCTGACTGGCAGGATCAAGCAACAGGAAAAAGCGGATCAAGCGATAAACATCACATTTTTGTGTCAATGGGGGACTGGTGAAGGGTTACAGTCATCGGATGACCGATTATAACATCAATGCAGATCATTTATCCGATCAACTTATTTGCAAGAAAGGCACAAAAGACGTTATTGGTTATTATTGTCTAAGCGCCGGCTCAATTAATCATATTGAATCTACCCCCTCGCTTAAACGCAATATGCCAGATCCTATCCCTGTGGTGCTTCTCGGCCGTCTGGCTGTCGATGTGGAGTATCAGGGGAAGAAGCTAGTACTACAGTCGTAACTGCTTTATGGGCAGATATTCCTTCCGGTCCGGTGGCGGTAATGACATTGTTGCGCATAGTACTGATGTCGTCGCCGCCAGTCTGACCAAGATAAAATCTGGTTTAGGGTTTCTCCTGCCTTTTTCATCATTTTTGACAACAGCTTACGCAGTTCCGATACCCTCAGGGCTACCCGTCCCTCCGGCGTTTTTTTTTCTCCTGTATTCGTAAAACCGCCAGTACCGCATGGGCCAATAATGACAACGTAATATGCCGATACCAGCTATGCCACTGCCGGACTTCGTAATGATCCAGACCACATTCCCCTTTCGTTTCCTCAAAGCCGCTTTCGATTTCCCAGCGATGCCCGGCCACCTGAACCAACGTGTTGAGGTCTGCCTGGTCTTTGTGGGCATAAACAACATAATAAGCCCGTTCTTGCTTATCATCCCGGCTACGCCGGATCAGGAGATAATGACCATAGCCGCGTTCCTCTTCACTCATCTGTAAACGCCAGAGCGGGATCCGCGCCCAGTCATACCAACGCTCTCCCTTTGTTCCCAACCCGGCTGACTGTTTTTCCCAATCGTCAGCCGTCAGACTGGCGGCAATCACGCCCGCTCTGACATAGCAAGGTGCTTGCCACCAAAGTGGTTCATTCTTAGGGATCGCGAGGACAAAAGGTTGATACCGGGCCTCCAGCCAGCATCGCAAGCGGCGGTCATGCCCATAGACCGCATCGGCGGTCACCCAACGGCAAGGCACGCCCGTGCTGAAGGCTCGTTCCAGCATTTGCCGGGCAAGCTGAGGTTTGGTGGCAAAGTTCACCGAATCAGGAATGCCGGCGGCTTCGCAACGCGGGCGATCCGCCGTCCACTGTTCGGGCAGGTATAATGCCCGGTCAATAAAAGCATGACCGCCATGACCGGCATAACACAGGAAGACGCCTATCTGACTGTTTTCGACCCGCCCGGCGGTGCCGCTATATTGGCGTTGGACGCCGGCAGAATGGGTGCCCTTTTTGATAAAGCCGGTTTCATCAATGATAAGAATACCTTGCTCATCACCCAGATGTTCAGTGATATAGTCGCGTAAGACATCGCGGGCGGCTTCTGCATCCCAGTGGGCGCGTTCCAGAAAATATTGAATGTTATCCGGCGAGCGTTCACCGAGCCATTCAGCCAGTTGCCAGCCATAATGAGATGGTCGCCCCCTACCTTGTGAACGATACTCTAACAGGGTATTTTTTTCTGGAGAGGCCATCATGCAAAACGTCACACTCATTGGTATCGATCTCGGTAAGC
>NZ_JBBMXH010000145.1:0-7026 GCF_037996725.1 Xenorhabdus entomophaga | reverse complement strand
TGCCAGACCGCAAGGTGTTTTAACAAATCAAAAGGGGTTTTTATAGCAGACTTATAGCTGTAAGCTCTACGGAACCCCCAGCCAAGCTGGGGGTTTTCTATATACAATAAAGGCTCTGACTATTTAGTCAGAGCCTCATTAATAAAGGAGAGTAAACTATCTCCTTCTACTTTCAATTAAATTAGACCTTATTCTGACGCCACCATTCCGCCAGCATAATACCTGTCGCAACAGAAACATTTAGGCTTTCTACCCGACCAGTACCACCGATAGAAAGACGAATGTCGCCATCTTCCCAAATACTGTCGCTTAACCCATCACTTTCCTGCCCCAATACCAAAACCATTTTTTCTGGTAATGTTGCTTGTGCCAGTGCTGTGCTTCCCTTATGACTTGATGTGGTCACAATGGAATAGCCTTCGTCACGGAATTTATTCAGCGTAGCTGTGAAACCATCAGCATCAATGCCTTTGATATGCTCAGCACCACCTTCTGCTGTACGGACAGCCGCACCTGATTCCAACATCGCTGTATCCTGCAAGATCACGCCCTGTACACCAAAATGTGCACAACTACGCATGATTGCGCCAAGGTTATGTGGATTACCTACATTTTCCAATGCCAACACACAATCTTTTGCAGGTGCTTGCTGTAAATAGGTTGCCGCATCCATTCCATTGCGTTTCTTGATCAAAAAGCAAACGCCACCATGATGTTCCGTACCCGATGCTTTAGTCAGTTCCTCATCGTCAACCACATGGTAAGCTTTGCGATTTGCCGCCATCCATTTAAGAGCATCGCGAAAACGTGGGGTGATTGATTGAACAAACCAAGCCCGAACAATTGCATCAGGACGGTTCTGGAACATTGCCTGACAAGCATTTTCCCCATAAATACGGGTTTCTTCCAAACGCTGACGGCGAAGTTGTTCAGGGTCGATATAACTTTTACCACTGATACCGCTATGCTCTGGTTTAAGTGGCTCTCCCTCTGGACGAGAAACAGTTCTCCAAGGAGAGCGTTCGTCTGAACGCGCAGGGCGTTCATTATCACGACGGCGGTCACCTTGCTCACGCCCTTTACCAAACGGACGTTTATTATTCTTACGGTTGTCACTGTTTTTACGACGATCGTTATTTTTACGATTATCGTTATTGTCCTCATTGCGGACATACATCACTTTGACTTTACCGTTCTTACCACTATAGGAATCGTTCATTTATTTCTCCAACTGCGCTATGGCGCGAAGATTACCCGATGTGCGCGCCCGAAGCTACCTCTGGCAACGACAATCCATTAAAATATCCGTTAATTTTTACTGGTTTTATCCACGAACATGTTTGAGTTCTTAAATGAGAAATAACAACGCCGTTTATCAGCTTCGCCAACACCGTCTTGCCCGTTCTACCCGCCCGTTTCAGGCAAGGGGTTGCCGAGTACAACGTTGCTTGCATTGTTTATTGCCCCAAAAAAACTGCCTGTGTGAAATAATCTCACCCGCAAACGCGGAAAGCCGCTTCTGTCTTATCATGTTTGATACTGAGCCTATGAAACCCAGCAATACTGGAAAGTTGATTGCAGATATACTGCCCGATACACACGCTTTTCTCTGGTCCAGAACTGAACCCGATCAACAAATGCTTGAGGTGTTGAACGACCCAACCCGTCAGCCCTATTTGATATTCCCAGACAGCTACGCAACGCCTCCTCGTACTGTGTATCAACAGCTTCCTGATAACCAGAAACCACCGCTGTTCATTATATTGGATGGTACTTGGCCTGAGGCAAGGAAAATGTTTCGCAAAAGCCCATATTTAGATGATATTCCCCTGCTGTCTATTAATAATATTGCCAAAATGGATTATTTACTGCGAGTTCCATCCAGGCAAGAGCAGCATTGTACTGCCGAAGTTGCAGCCGCTGCACTAGAATTGGCTGGGGATATTGAAGCCTCACACTCGTTACTCGGCCATTTCAATCATTTTCGTGAACAATATCTGGCTGGGAAATCTAATCGTCCGGGGAGTCAATCACAGTAATTCTTGACAACCCCCGCTAAAGTAACTGATCGTGGCTAAAGTTATTCATGGTAACTGTTTAATCTATAGTGATTATTTATTGATGTAATGACTTATGAGGAACTCCAGAAATGAGCCAGCGCGGACTTGAAGCATTATTACGCCCCAGATCTATTGCCGTTATTGGTGCTTCTGAAAAACAAGAAAAAGCCAGCTCAATGTTAATGCGGAATTTACTGATGGGCAGTTTTACGGGTCCCATTTTGCCCGTAACACCAAACAAGCATGCTGTTCTGGGTGTATTGGCCTATCCTTCTATCGATAAGCTACCATTGTGCCCCGACCTTGCTATCATTTGCACCCATCACAGCCGCAATCTATCGTTGCTGGAACAACTGGCTCAACACGGATGCAAAACCGTTATTATTCTATCCTCGCCACCATCGCAATTTAACGAACTAAAGCAATATAGCCAGAAATATCATATCCGCATTTTGGGGCCGAATAGCCTCGGTATTCTGGCACCCTGGATAGGGCTGAATGCCAGTTTTTCCCCCATTCCTATCCTGAAAGGTAAATTGGCCTTCATCTCGCAATCAGCCGCAATATCAAATACGATTCTCGACTGGGCTCATCATCGCAATATCGGTTTTTCATATTTTATTGCTCTTGGAGATAGTGTTGACATTGATATTGATGATCTACTCGACTTCCTAGCCAGAGATAGCAAGACGAGTGCCATTTTGTTACATCTCGAACATATCAGTGATGCCCGGCGTTTTCTTTCTGCCTCTCGAAGCGCTTCACGCAATAAACCCATTCTGGTTGTAAAAAGCAGTCGCACACGAAAAGCTCAGCAATTACTGGGGGAACAACAGAATTTCGATGCTGCCTATGATGCTGCAATTCAGCGTGCCGGTTTACTGCGTGTACAAGATACACATGAAATGTTTTCTGCTGTGGAAACATTAAGTTTTATGCGACCACTGCGCGGAGAGCGCTTGTTAATCGTCAGTAATGGAGCCGCACCCGCTGCGATGGCGCTGGATGAGTTACTCAGGAGAACCGGAAAACTTGCTGTGTTAAATGAAGAAACGATCAGTAAATTATCCGGCATACTTCCCGAAACGCTTCTTCTCCGCAATCCTTTAGATATCGGTGATGATTCCTCTACCGAGCAATATATTGCTGTACTTAAGCTGCTTTTAGATAACCATGACTATGATGCCTTACTGTTAATTCATTCTCCTTGTGCGATATCTCACAGCCAGTCTACGGCTGTCAGAGTCATCCAAACGATTAAGGAACATCCGCGTGGAAAATGGCCCACCATTTTCACTAATTGGTGCGGAGAATATTCTTCATTAGAAGCTCGACGCCTGTTTAGTGAAGCAGGTCTTCCAACGTATCGCACACCAGAAGGCGCAATTACAGCATTTATGCATATGGTGGAATATCAACGGAATCAAAAACAACTCAAAGAGACACCATCCCTGCCAATTGGCATTACATCGAATACAGCCCGTGCTCATGAGTGCATACAACAGGCTCTTGAAAATGGAAATATCCGATTAGATACTCATGAAGTACAACCTATTCTTGAAGCCTATGGCTTAAACACCTTACCGACTTGGATAGCCCATACCAGTGATGATGCGGTCAATATTGCTGAAAAAATTGGCTATCCCGTTGCACTGAAGCTCCGATCTCCAGATATTCCGCACAAATCAGAAGTTCAAGGGGTTATGCTTTATTTGCGTAATTCCTATGAAGTTAAAACAGCAGCACAGGCTATTATTGAGCGTGTCAGACAAAACTTCCCACAAGCCAGAATTCACGGTTTGTTAGTACAAAGCATGGCTAACCGAGCTGGCGCACAAGAATTGAGAATCTCTATTGAGCAAGACGAAATATTCGGCCCTTTAATCATGCTGGGAGAAGGGGGAATTGATTGGATTGATGAAACACAGGCTGCTGTCGCCCTTCCTCCCCTGAATATGGCGTTAGCCCGTTATCTGGTCATTCAGGCAATTAAGGGGCGCAAAATAAAATCAGGTGGAGCACTATTGCCGCTGGATATCCCTTTGCTCAGTCAATTGTTGGTTAGGGTATCCAATTTCCTGATCGATTGTCCACAAATTGCTCGTATGAACATTCATCCGCTACTTGTATCGGGTAATGAGCTCACTCTATTGGATGTAACGATGGAATTAACTCCGGTAACAGGAGATCCCCGCAAGAGACTTGCTATTCGCCCTTATCCCAATGAGCTGGAAGAAATCATCTCTATAAAAGACAATCTTGAATGTCTGCTGCGTCCAATTTTGCCGGAAGATGAGCCTCTGTTGAAAACGTTTATCGACCAAGTGACAAAAGAAGATCTTTATTACCGTTATTTCAGTGAAATAAGCGAGTTCACTCATGACGATCTCGCCAACATGACCCAAATTGACTATGACCGGGAAATGGCATTTGTCGCGATACGTCACCCTACAACGACACCTGAAATTATCGGTGTCGCCCGTGCTATGGCCGATCCCGATAATATCGAAGCAGAATTTGCGATATTAGTGCGATCAGATCTCAAGGGAATTACGTTAGGCTATCAGCTCATGACGAAGCTGATTCATTACACGAGAGAACACGGTATTCAAGTCTTGAATGCGATTACTATGCCGGAAAACCGTAATATGATTCAACTTGCCAAGAAGCTTGGATTTACTATTGATATCCAGTTGGAGGATGGCATTGTTAATCTTGCCCTAAAACTCTAAAGTTTGACTTAAGCGTGTATCCAATGAAGATGAGGAAAAATTTCACTTCGTGATGAATCGCACAGACTTAAAGCAATCAGCTCAGGAACGTTAATTCATACTAACAATGAGCCAAACTAGTGGTATCATCGCCAGATCATTTTGATTCATACACCTTATGATGGAACGTATTCCATCTAAACTAAGAGAAAAAACGCACTGTGATGTTGTCCAAATTTAAACAAGCAAAACACCAACAACACCTTGCACAACTGCCTAAACTACCGCAGTCAGTTGCTGACATTGAAACACTTTATCAATCTAAAGTGTTCCTCAGCACCTTACTGGAACGCATAGCGAACGCCCAAAAGCATATTTATATCACGGCATTATATTTAGAAAACGATGATGCTGGACGGGATATTCTGACTGCATTGTATGTCGCCAAACAGAAACGCCCTGAACTGGACATTAAAATCCTGGTTGACTGGCATCGTGCTCAACGTGGTCGCATTGGCGTAGAAGCAGCGGCAACAAACGCAGATTGGTACTGTTCTATGGCTGAAAGCTATCCTGAGGTCAACATTCCCATTCTGGGTGTTCCTGTGAACACACGTGAAGCATTGGGCGTGTTACATCTGAAAGGCTTTATTTTTGATGATACAGTCATTTATAGCGGAGCCAGCATTAATGATGTTTATCTACATCGCCATGAAAAATACCGTTATGACCGTTATCACTTGCTGCACAATGCAAAACTTGCAGCAATCATGAAGCAGTTTATCGATGACAGTATGCTCAGCGCTGACGCCGTAAAAAATTTGGCTTGTCACAATCGCCCTCGTAGTCTTGAAATTAAAAATTTGATCCGCCAATTCCGTGCTTCATTACGAGATTCTGAATATCAATTCGAAAATCAAGCTTCAAATGAAGAATTGGCTGTGACACCTCTAGTTGGTTTAGGTAAAAAGAACCAACTGAATAAAACGATCTGTCATCTGTTGGCCTGCACTGAAAAAAAGTTGGTGATTTGTACACCTTATTTCAATTTACCGGCAGTTTTGGTACGGGCAATATCGCGACTACTTCGCCAAGGAAAACAAGTTGAGATCATCATTGGAGACAAAACAGCCAATGATTTTTATATCCCACCAGAAGAACCGTTTAAGATCATCGGGGCATTGCCCTACTTGTATGAAATAAACTTGCGTCGCTTTACGAGTCGGTTACAAAAGTTTATCGATAGCCAGCAATTAACCATTCGGTTATGGAAAGATCAAGATAATACTTATCACTTAAAAGGTGTCTGGGTTGATAACCAGTGGCAGTTGATTACAGGTAATAATCTCAATCCTCGAGCTTGGGGTTTGGATCTGGAAAATGCCATTCTTATCCACGATCCTCACCAAGAAATGCAAGAACAACGTTCTATTGAGCTGAATTGCATTCGTACCCACACAAAAATTATCAGCAATTATCAGGAACTGGAAAGTATCCAGCTCTATCCTGTTAAAGTTCGTAAGTTGATACGTCGTTTACGACGCATTCGAGTTGATCGATTAATAAGCAGAATACTGTAATATAGATAAATAATTATCAATTTTTGAATCCCCTCTCGCAATAACGAGCGGGGATTTTTGTATCTTATTTATCAAGCAGCTATGATCTTAAAAAAATAAATCATGGCTTAAATTAAGATGAAGAAAACTGTCATCGTCCTCATAAAAAATATATTAATAATCTCCCCTCTCCTATTAAATATATCTTGCTCTAATATGCGTCAAGCTAATGATAATTGGATTGGCAAAGATAAAGCGCAACATTTTCTATTTTCGATGGTTGTATCAGCCGCCGGAAACGCATATGGAGATCGTCAAAACTGGGGACACCGTGAAAGTGCTCAATTTGGTATGTTACTCTCAATCAGTCTTGGTGCAGCAAAAGAACTCTACGATAGCCGTCCATCTGGAACGGGCTGGAGTTGGCACGATATGGTTTATGATGTAGCTGGCGCTATAGCGGGCTATAGCTTATATCAATCTATGAAGTGATTTTTGACTCACTATCGTCTTTAAGGCGATATTTTTTAATAACCCCAAATGCAAAAAAGCCATCGGTTAAGGATGGCTTTTTTGACTAATTGAATGTCTGGCAGTGCCCTACTCTCACATGGGGAGACCCCACACTACCATCGGCGCTACGGCGTTTCACTGCTGAGTTCGGCATGGGGTCAGGTGGGACCACCGCGCTATTGC
>NZ_JBBMXH010000144.1:0-7168 GCF_037996725.1 Xenorhabdus entomophaga | reverse complement strand
TACCGTAATCATTAACAGGGTGCTGATGATAAATCACAAATAAATAGTGGTCTTGTCCTATTTCAATGTATCGAGTCACCATGTTGGTCAATTTAGACCCGTTTGCCCTGGGTTTTTGCCAGCTCTGTTTTACCAACACCGGTAGGACCGGCGAGAAACAATACACCACGAGGTCGCCCGCTTTTATTGCTGCCGACACCGGTTACCGCCCGTTTAATAATATCCAGCAAATGTGTGACAGCGTGATACTGCCCTTTTACACGCCGTTGTATGATGTCATAGGCATTACGGATTTTATCCTTATCAATCTTTTGCCACGGATCTTCTGTAATACCGACTTTATACCGCCTGACCGCATCACTGATACGCGTGACCGGGACGTTCTCAAGACGGGCAAGCTGTACGATAGCGGTTAAATCGAGCAGTAACAGCCCTTCGGTTTCATCAATAAAATCATTTAGTAAAGTGGTATGTTCATCATCCGCCACCTGTTCAAAGTCCGGTAACGAACGCAATAACGTCGGTGCCAGTGCCCGGCGCATCTGTCCGTCAGGTTTGGCAACCGGAATGTGTCGGATTCGGGGATTATTAATCAGAAACCAGTCCGGTAAGTCGGTCTCTTTTTCGACTATCCAAAAAATGGTATTAAAAAATGGCTGGCGCTGTGCCCCTGCCGGGCGGGCTTTTGTCTGATGAGAAAGAATTAAGGCGCGGGTAAACAGGTGGTGCTCAATCACAGAGAGATTTTCACGCTGAGAGATCAGGCAGGACGCAAAATCCACACATAATGCTATCGGCTCATCCGGGTATTCTACCCATTTTTCCAATACGCTATTTAGCAGATCAATGCCACCGGGAATACGGTTGCCATTCATCGACAACCCCAGCCGTTGTAATAATGCCTGCCCTTGTACTTGTGACTGAGATGGATGATTGATTAAGGTAAATCCGGAAAGCGGGTTAAACGTCATAATATGCACATAGCCCATATCAAATAACGTATTTTGCAGAGCCTGATTCAATGCCAGCGGTGTGATAATTTCCGGCGCGATTTCATACGCCTGCAAATCCCTGACGTTACCGGATAAAATGAACTGACTTTTCAGAGGTAAAAAACGTTGTAAATCCCGTAACCAGCGCGCTTTCTGGAAAGTATTTTCCATGAAGATTAATCCATATTTAAAATAACGCTAATTAAAACAATATATTAAATATACAACTTAATAAAATCACAAGTATACCATCTATGTACAAATAGAAAACGTGAACGGAAGCGTGCCTACACTACTCAGGGTCATGATTTCCCCGCTTTTTCCAGCCATTGAAAGATCAGCATTCCAGCCACCATTGCGGTCACAAATACGAAACCTTTTAATGTGCCAGCCCCCAGTAATACCAGCCCGGGGCCGGGACAGATGCCAGCCAGTCCCCAACCGATACCAAACAGTACGCCACCTCCAATAAGGCGCTTATCAACCTGTGTCGCGGTAGGTAAGTGCATTTTTTCCACACACACCGGACGGTTTCTTTTTTTCGCCATCCGGAAGGCAAAGAAACCCACGCTGATGGCACCGCCCATGACAAACGCGAGTGAGGGATCCCAAACGCGGGTAATATCCAGAAAGCTAATGACCTTACCCGGGTCTGCCATGCCACTGACAATCAATCCAATGCCAAACAGTAATCCTGCCAGTAACGAGAAAACGCTGTTCATTGCTTGCTCCTGTTGGCGTTATTAACGCCAAAATCCTATAACCCAAACAGTTATAAGCGCTACAATCATGAAGGTCGCCGTGGCCGCCAGTGAACGCCCCGACAGCCTCGACAGTCCACACACTCCATGTCCGCTGGTGCAACCTGAACCATACTGTGTGCCAAGACCGACCAATATTCCCGCGATGATCAGTATCGACCATGATCCAGACAAATCAATGGAAGGCAATGGCGTAACAAGACGATAAAGCGAGGGCGATGCCACCACACCAAGCAAAAATGCCAGTCGCCAACCTTTATCTAACGCAGATCGTGACAATACGCCGCCGAGTATCCCGCTGACGCCCATTACCCTGCCGCAGAACAGGAGCAGCGCCCATGCGGCTGCCCCTATAAGAAGCCCACCAACAAAACTTTGCAGCGGGGTAAACTGTGCCATATCAATCATCATTACAAACATCCTCATCAATGTTGGGACAATAGAGCTCATACAAAGTGGTCAGCAATATCAATACATCCTGAGTGGCAATCCGATAGAAAATGTGTTTTCCCTCACGACGGGTTTCAACCAAATTTTGTCGACGCAATACCCCAAGCTGTTGTGACAGGGTAGGTTGCGTAATGCCCAGTGCCGTCTCCATTTCTCCGACTGAAGCTTCTCCTTGGCTAAGATGGCACAGGAGCAGCAGTCGATCTTCATTTGCCAGTGATTTGAGAATGCCTGCCGTTCTGGCTGCGGCGGCACGCATTTGCTGTTGATTGATATTGTTCATTGCGGCTCATACAATAAAGTAGTTTTATTAAGTTTTTTATATAATATAATAATGTATATTGTAGTGCAAGATGAGTACCGTATGTGATCAGGTAGCCATCGCTGTTTCATCATTAAACGTTTCTCTCTGGAGTAATTAGAACAGGTGGTAAGGCTATGAAAAAAATGAAAATCGTGATTGTCGGTGGCGTTGCAGGTGGAGCCTCTGCAGCAGTCAGGGCCCGTCGTCTGTCAGAAACTGCAGAGATTATCATGCTCGAAAAGGGTAGCTATGTCTCGTTTGCCAATTGTGGATTGCCTTATCACATCGGTGGGGACATTCCTGAAAGAGAGTCCTTAGTGCTGAAAACGCCGGAAGATTTTCAGCAGCGCTTTAAGATTGACGTTCGCCTCCAGCATGAAGTGTTGGGCATAGATACAAGCGCCAAAACTCTTCAGATAAAAAATGCACTAACAGGCAACATCTACACTGAATCCTGGGATCGTCTGTTACTCAGTACAGGCGCATCACCTGTAGTACCACCAATGCCAGGCGTACATCAACCAGGTGTATTTACGTTGCGATCGTTATCGGATATGGACAATATCCTCACCCATATTGAACGCCGCCACCCACAACACGCAACGGTGGTTGGCGGAGGATTTATTGGGCTTGAAGTGATGGAAGCCCTTTCGCACCGTGGTATTGACGTGACGCTACTGGAACAGGGTACACAGGTAATGACACCGGTTGATGCAGAAATGGCTGAAGTATTGCATCAGGAAATCCGCCGGCATGATGTTGATCTTCGTTTACAGACGGGCCTCACGGAGATTGCACAAACAAATGGGGAAGGCAAACTCCATATCACACTGAACAACGGCGAGGCACTGACCACAGACATGATTGTGCTGGCGATTGGCGTAAAACCAGAGTTAACCCTCGCCAGAAACGCCGAATTAGCCATTGGCCAGAGAGGCGGTATTCAGGTCGACGAATATATGGAAACCTCCGTGCTGGGTATTTATGCCGTGGGTGATGTGGTGGAAACCACCGAGTGGGTCACCAGCAAGCCAACGCTCATACCACTCGCTGGACCAGCGAACCGTCAGGGACGAATCGCTGCTGAAAATATGTTAGGCGGAAAGCGTCGCTGCCCACGTAGTCAGGGAACAGCAATCTGCAAGGTATTTGACTACGCAATCGCCAGCGTAGGATTGAACGAGAAAGTCCTACAGCGCGATAACTTTCGTTATGAAAAAGTTTTTGTCCATGCTGCCGACCACGCGAGCTACTATCCCGGTAGCCAACCTATATCGCTCAAGTTATTATTCGAACCAGTTTCTGGCATCATTCTGGGCGCGCAAGCGGTAGGAAAACGCGGTATTGATAAAACTATCGATGTTCTGGCCGTTGCACAGCGTGCAAGGTTAAGCGTTGACGATCTGGAAAACCTGGAATTTTCCTACGCACCACCTTTCAACAGTGCCCGCAGTGTCGTCAACCAAATTGGGATGGTGGCGAGTAACGTTCTACATGGTGGTACCCGTATCTGTCACGTTCCAGCAGCTGGATCCTGAACGGCAGATTCTGGTGGATATCAGAACGTTAGAAGAACTCAAAAAATTAGGGGGATTTGGGCTAGGCCTGCATATCCCCCTTGATGAATTGCGCCAAAGAATCAATGAATTACCAAAAAACAAAGAAATTCTGATCGCCTGTCAGTCAGGATTGCGTGGACATGTTGCCTGGCGAATACTGACCCATCTTGGTTTTCAGGCCCGTAATTTGACCGGGGGTTATAAAACCTGGCAGATGGTTAACACTTCCTGCTAACTCTTAATCTTTGCACCCGAAGCTTACTGCGTAACCAGATCCAGTGTATGTTCATTCAGTAAAAATGCCGATCTTTGATATCGGCATTTTGATGTGAAAGAGAATATTTGTTTAATGCTTTAGCGCTTCAATTTTATCCCGGCTCAGTCCGGTACTGGTGACAATAATATCCAGACTGACACCATGTCGTAATAATGCACGAGCTGTTTCCAGCTTACCTTCCTCTCGACCTTGTTCGATACCTTGCTTGATACCTTGTTCGCGCCCTTTTTGTTCAAGCTCTTCTGCAATAGTCATCAACATCGCTTCATGCTCCGGAGATTGTTCAATCAGTTGATGGACAAATTGTGAGAGATCCAGTGTATGTCCATTCAGTAAAATATAGCTTAACACAACATTACGCTGCTCGGCTGTATTATAACCCGCATTCAGTAGTGCCACCAATTGGGGGACCCATTCCAGCATATCCCGACATCGAATACGCAATAATATTAAATATCCAAATTAAACAATCTATTACATACAATTATTGTCTTCACAAACTTATATATGAACATAATTATGTACAAACAAAAAGCGTACTCAAAGCTGTACATAGAAAATGATTTTACGCTCGTTGGATAGGAAAGATTGAAGGTTATGGGTGAGGATGGAAAGGAATTTTCCGATTTCAAATCGGGAAATCACCACCATCTTCAAGGTGTGATATCACACCTTGGGTATAACGATTTCCATGATACCCTTTGCACTCACAGGGTTACTTAATGTAACTCAGTGACTAACGACGAATATCGTCGGAACCAATGATCACCAGTTTGCAAATATGGCGTCTGCTTATTTTTCAAGCCATCACTGTAACCCATTGATTTGTCCGAGGCCATCACTTTGACCACCCGAGACATCTCAATATTTCCAGTTCCCAAAGTGAGGACGAATGGAGTAATCAAGGAGTTATCGCCAAAGCGGGAATTCCCACTTAGGGGTGCTTTCAACCAACCCGAAATTATCGGGTAGGCCAAGGAATAACCAGACTGCAAATATGCCGTTTGAATATTTATCAATGAGTTACTGAGGTGTGAGATATTTTCCGCATACCATCGGCTGAAAATTTAGCCGATGACTGAGCGAAATATTTCGCCGATTGACAGGCCAAAGTGAGGACCACGGTATTCTTCGAGGTCACTGAGCTAATGACCTCGACAACGGGACCCCTCAACCTCAAGGAACCCCTATAGTTAACTCACGCCTCCGTTTGAAACAGAAGCGTGCTGAATTAAAGTCGGGAAATCCCGCTTTTAGCTAAGTCGTTGATTTTACTTATTTCTGTCACAGAGCCAGAGATTAATAGAATTAAGGGATTGATGCGTGGAATTATTTTATTTTAAATAAATAAATGTGGTTATAATGATTTCATTTAATTAAAAATAGAATAAATATTTATTAGTGATAATCAAATAAGTGAATAATAAAATTCACAAATCAAATGCTATAATTAATTTAACCAGATCAAATTTATGAAAAAATAAGTTTACTTTTAACCAATTAAAACAATACATTGTTTCAGCTTAGTTAAGATGAAGCTCTATCACGAATTAATCAATCAAAAGTATAATTATGAAGCCTCCTGCTTGAAAAAATGGTTGCTAAACATTATACGTTTAGTATGTTTCTTCATTTCTTTGATTAGATTGATTCGTGATGTGGATCAGTTAAGTTCGAGTGCCAGCTTTCGTGTAAATCATTTATCGCCAGCTGAGCCTCTCCCTATTTAACATCAGAAAAGTCAATAACATATTATGAATCAATTGGAACAGTATAAGTTTGATAAACTTGTTGAGATTGTAGCAACAACATTGGATAGCCTTTCTCTATTGTTTGAAGAGCTTGGCATTGATGGTATGCATAAGCTAACTAACCCATCATTAGCGCAATTAAGAGAGTTATTTTCTTATATGAAGTCAGAGGCTGAAAACCTTGAAAAAGATTTAGAAAACGCAACTGATAGTATCAACTCAGTTACAGCCTTGATGTATTTGCAAAACGTTAAACAAGGTTTACTATTTGCTGATTCTTTGCTAATTGGGATTGAAAAGTTTGATGCAGAATATTGCGAACGTGCTCACAATGATATTCGAAGTAATACTTTAGTTAGTCCACAATGGTAATATGATAAATCATCAACGAGGGATACTTAAATGAAAAGTCTAAATAATCTTTATGAAAGTGCTTTAAAACTTGAAACTATTATGAAAGAAATACACCAAAGAGCAGAAGCTATGCGCATGCAGGCCAGAAAGAAAGCTGCTTAAAGTGTACTCATTAAACTATTTTATGATATTCATTCAATTAACCACGGAAGCCACCACCCGGTGGCTTTTCGTTTAATTGCCTTCACTTTACCTGTTCAGTCTACTCACCCTCTGTCGCCATCCACCTCCCCCCACCTCAAATTCCACACCGAATCTTCCGGCATCTGGACACGGACGTCTAAGCGACAACCTTCGGGAATGTCACACGGCTCACCATCGGCATAGTAAACCTTCTCACCGTCCACGATTTCCTTTATCCGCTTGTTCTGGAACTGCTTGGGTAAATGGGTATGCTGACGGTGGAACGTCTCAATCGTGATAGTGCCGTCCTTGTGTACCTTATCGTCGATGTAGATGAGTTCCAGCCCGTTGTTGTTCTTCGGCGAAGAGATGCCGCCATGCACACCCCATGCCCCGTCGGCGTTATAGCCCAGTACACCGGATATCTGATAATGACCGAGGCCGAGTTTAGTGACCGTGGCCCCCTCGGATTCGTCGTTGGTGATGAAGGTGCCGTCGGGGTGGATTTGGATGATGGGGGAGGATTTTTTGATGTAC
>NZ_JBBMXH010000143.1:0-7307 GCF_037996725.1 Xenorhabdus entomophaga | reverse complement strand
ATAAGCATAACTCAGTCCTCTTTTTTGCCTTTTTGTTTCTGGAAAATCAAAACTCGCAAAATTTGGACTGAGTTTCTTTGACACTCCTACCATTTTGAAAAGTTATATATTACTTTATATTTTTTTTGTTATTTTAACTGTTGCTTTTATATACTCTATAACATGATGATTAATTCTTATTTAGTTGGTCGTTAGTAAGTGGAAGATAGTTCTAATCACATTAATTGTTTTTTTGCTTGATAAAATGAAATCAATAAATTTAAAAAACAAATTAAACTATATTTAAAGGTATTTCTTTTGTTTTGTGGTTGTTTTTTACTATCTAACGGAGTTAAATTTTTACCATGATTCTTTTATTGGAGGGATTATGCTGAAACGAAATTATTCTTTCAACAGTCACATGCCCTTATCTTCAGGTTGGCTTTACATCCATCAACATCAGTATCGGAAAATTTTACTAGATATGTATTGTTAGGTTTTAATCATTACTATTCATTAATATTTATAACCGTATTTAAGTGGCTTTATGTATATGAGTGCGTTACTATATTATTAGCTTTTCATTGGAGTATCGTATGTATTATATAGATTAATATTATTACTTATATAAATAAATTGACTTATATCATTGAGAGTAAATCCAACTGCCATTATCATTATAAACTTAGTTGATTAAATTGCTTGTAGTATTGCTTTTATATGAATAAGGTTAAGTAAGATATAAATATTTATCGTTTTGTGTGTTCTGGAATTATGACTTTTTCATTTGAAATAATTAAATGTTTTTTATTATATAAAACAATATGACTTTATTATCAAGCAAGATTTGTTTTTTTGATTATGGTTTTTTCTGAAAAATTCCACAGGCAGAAATAAAAGAAGGTCTTACAGATGAAAGCTCTTATTGTAATCGACATGTTGAATGATTTTGTAACAGGCGTTCTCGCCAATGAAGAAAGCGCGATGAAAATTATTCCTGTGATCCAGCGGACGATCAACTATGCCAGAAACCGGAATGATTGGCTGGTGGTGTATGCCAATGATGCTCATTGTGTCAGTGATCGAGAAATAGATATTTGGGGAAAACATGCGTTGGCAGGAACGAGGGGCGCTGAAGTTGTCGCGGAATTGGCCCCCATTGGCGCTGATCGTGAAATTATTTCTCCCAAGCATTTTTATAGCGCTTTTGATGGAACTGGTCTGGAAGAAGTTTTAAATCAATATGGTGTCAAAGAAGTTGTCTTGACAGGGCAACATACCCATTGTTGTGTCCAGCATACAGCCTATGGTGCATTTATCCGAGGTTATGATATCAAAGTATTGCCGGATGCTGTTTGCGTGTTTCCGGGGGTTGATCAGAATAGCGCCCTTAACTATTTAAAAAATATGTATAATGCTGAAGTTATAACAAGTACTGAGTTAGGTGTTCCGTTAGAATAGGGTAGCCAGACCTTCACCGAAATGGGATTTAATGACTGGCAGATTAATTTTCTGCCAGTCAAATAAGTTAGATAGAGTGCGAATATTTATAGATCAGGTAAATTCCTGCCGTAATAAATTTCCTGTATCTCTTTTTTAAGTAAGCGGGTGGTCTCTTTCTTTTCCATTTCGCTTAATTCTTCTGCTGTGGTATTGAATAAATACTCATTCAGATCAAATTCTTTCAACATCATTTTGGTGTGGAAAAGGTTTTCCTGAAAAATATTTACATCCAGCATATGGTACTGAGATTGGATCTCTTCTGTTACATAATTCTGAATGGAATTAATTTCATGGTCTATGTAGAGTTTTACGCCACTGATATCCCGGGTAAAACCACGAACACGGTAATCCATCGTCACAATGTCAGACTCCAATTCATGGATCAAGTAATTTAGTGCCTTAAGAGGGGAAATTACTCCACAAGTTGATACCTCAATATCTGCCCTGAAGGTACATATACCACCATCCGGGTGGCTTTCTGGATATGTATGTACACAAATGTGGCTTTTGTCTAAGTGGGCGACGACAGAATCAGGAAGTGGGCCTGGATTTTCTGTATTATCCACTAAATTAGGGTCAATGGGTTCTTCACTAATCAGAATGGTAACGCTCGCTCCTTGGGGATCATAATCTTGGCGAGCAATATTAAGAATGTTTGCACCAATGATTGAACAGGTTTCACTGAGAATCTCAGTCAGGCGATTTGCATTATACTGTTCATCAATGTACGCGATATAACTGTCGCGATCGGCGTTTATTTTTGCATAACAGATATCATAAATACAAAAACTTAAGCTTTTTGTGAGATTATTAAAGCCGTGCAATTTTAGTTTGCGCAATTTAATTCACCTCCCGGTTAATGGGGGATTATTGGTTTCCAGACAGTGCATTCAGTAAGTATTGTGGTAATGCAAAACTTCCTGCATGTATGGCAGGTGTATAGTAACGGCAGGCTATGGCCGCACTTTCAAAGCGCTGTTGCAGTGTTATCAAAGAAACCTGACGCAAGGCGGAGTCTTGGGTTGCCCATGCAAACGTCATAATCCCGCCATAATAGGTCGGAACGGCAGCCTGATAGAAACTGCTGTCAGCAAAATAACGACTCAATTTTTTATGGCTATTGACGGCTTCATCCTGTTGCAGGAAACAGACGCCATTTTGGGCTACAAAAATACCGCCTTCGTTTAAGCAGCGGGCACAGCCTTCATAAAATTCAGAGGTAAATAGGCTTTCACCTGGCCCGGCGGGATCGGTACAGTCAGAAATGATGACATCAAATTTTTCAGATGTGGTTTTGACAAAACTAACACCGTCATCAATCACCAGTTTGAAACGAGGGTCGTCATAAGCCCCTGCATTATGGTTTGGTAAGTATTGGCGGCAAAACTCAACCACACAGGCATCAATTTCTACCATTGTGATATTGTCGAGATAGTGATGACGACAGACTTCACGTAGCATTCCACCATCACCACCGCCAATGATTAAAACCTTTTTAGCTTGGCCGTGGGCAAATAAGGGCACATGAGCCATCATTTCATGATAGATAAATTCATCGCGCTCTGTGGTTTGAACTACACCATCAAGCGCCATAATGCGACCTACCTCTGTATTTTCGAAAATGATTAGGTCTTGGTGCTCTGTTTTGTCATGATAAAGCACATTTTCAACTGCAAAATATTGACCGAAATTGGAATGCAATGTTTCATACCAAATTTCTTTTTGTGACATGTTTAGGTATTTCTCCATTGTGATGTTCCCAGGAATGGGGCGCACATAATAGCCAACTATTAACTTAGTTGCACTGCGAAATTGACCTATAGAGATATTTTGTTAGGGAACTATTTTACATAGGCGAGTAGGCTAAGAGAACGTCGAGCAAGAGAACGACATTTAACTTCATGAGGTAAGTTAATTTCCTTTAAGTCGTTATAACCTAATTGATTCAGTTCCTCCATTAACTGACCATCATAGTTACTGAGATCCCAATTCTGGTGTTGGGCAAAATAGATAATTGTGCGCCTGATCTCACGATCTGGGATTTGGCTATAGCCACAGTCATATTTCAGGTAAATATAGACCGCAGTCAAATCAGCAAGATTTTCAGCTTCACTTTCAGAGAGGGCTTTTGCGGGTTGCGCAAAACCGAACAGAACCAGAATGTAAATCAATAAAGTAATTTTTTGCATGATTTCTATTATACTGATTTTCTACCATTTTACTTAAATTATCATATTAATATCTGTGTTAGCCAAACTTAATTTACTTAATGTTGGGAAAATTGCCATTTTTTCTGCCAATAAAAAAATTTAATTGAGCATTAACGAATAGGGTTTGTTCTGATGGCATAGAGTGTTATTTTATGCGCTTGGTGAGCTTATGGTATTGAGCGGTGTATAAATAATCACATTTATCATTGGGTTTGTATTGTGATTATTTAAAACAAAATCAACTGGTTATATTGATGAAGAAACATACTGTAGATGTGATGATCTCCGAACAGGAGGTTAAGCAACGTATTGCTGAGCTGGGGCAACAGATTACAGAGCATTATCGTAAGAGCGATCGTGAACTCGTGCTGGTCGGCTTGCTGAGAGGGTCATTTATCTTTATGGCAGATTTATGCCGTGAAGTACAGGTTCCTCACGAAGTGGACTTCATGACCGCATCCAGCTATGGCAATGAGATGAGTTCTACCCGCGATGTGAAAATCCTCAAAGATCTGGATGAGGACATTCGTGGCAAAGATGTGTTGATCGTTGAAGATATTATCGATTCAGGCAATACACTGAACAAAATCCGTGAGATTCTGGGGCTGCGTGAGCCGAATTCACTGGCGATTTGTACTTTGCTGAACAAACCATCTCGTCGTGAGGTTGATGTTCCCGTTGAGTGGATTGGTTATTCGATTGAAGATAAGTTTGTCGTTGGTTACGGCATTGATTATGCCCAGCATTATCGTCACCTGCCTTATATCGGGCACGTCACCTTATTGGAAGATTGATTTTTGCGGTAATTTTAAGTAATCAGTCGAGTTATGAGCAAATGGCAGCGAAAAGCTGCCATTTGTTTTTTAGATCAGCCTGTTATTTGGCTTGAGACAATTTGGAAATAGCCTGGCGATAATTAAGTTCGAGTTTCTCGCGGCTATCCGCCGTAATATCCAGATCGTGTAATTCACCGTCTTTTAAACCATATACCCAACCGTGGATCATCACCTTCTGACCACGTTTCCACGCAGATTGCATAATGGTAGAGTGGCCGAGGTTGTAAACCTGTTCAATGACATTCAATTCACACAGGCGGTTCAGTCGATCATTAGGCGGCAATTCGCCAAGCATAGAACTGTGCTTGTACCACAAATCCCGGATGTGGAGCAGCCAGTTATTGATTAAGCCCAGTTCAGTGCCATCCACAGCAGCTTCAATACCACCACAGCCGTAGTGACCGCAGATAATGATGTGCTCAACCTGCAAGACATCAACAGCATATTGTACAACGGATAAACAGTTTAAATCGGTATGAATAACAAGGTTTGCAACGTTTCGGTGAACAAAAAGATCGCCTGGTGCAGCATCAATCAGTTTTTCAGCAGGTACTCGGCTATCAGAACAGCCTATCCACAGGAAATGGGGTTTTTGCGCCTTTGATAATTCTTTGAAAAAAAGCGGATTTTCATCGTTTACGGACTTTGACCACTGTTTGTTCCTGGCAAAAAGCTCTTCAATTTTTCTCATCATAACTAATAGCCTGACAACGTTTTTGAGATAGAATCATATACAACATTAATTGAGAATTTAATATTTAATTGAAGAATGTTTTTTATTTGATCCCTGTCATTGCTAAGAAAGGCGGGAAGAATCATGGCATAATTCCCATCTTGCACTCAAAAATAGCAAAGAATAAAGGTGTTTTTTACTTATGGCTTACGCATTAGAGTTAACGCAGCTCACTAAAACTTATGAAAGTGGAGTGAAAGCGCTGCGGGGGATTGATTTGCATGTAGAAGCTGGCGATTTTTACGCGCTTTTGGGGCCAAATGGTGCAGGGAAATCCACTACGATTGGTATTATCAGTTCTTTGGTCAATAAAAGTGGCGGTAAGGTTAAGGTATTTGACTACGATATTGATACAGATATCGTTAATGCCAAACGTCAGCTTGGTCTTGTTCCTCAGGAATTTAATTTTAATCAATTTGAGACGGTGATTCAGATAGTACTGAATCAGGCGGGATATTATGGCGTTCCGCGCGATGTTGCACAGGACAGGGCTGAAATCTATCTTAACCAACTGGATCTATGGGAAAAGCGCAACGAACGGGCTATTCGTTTGTCCGGCGGTATGAAACGTCGTTTGATGATTGCTCGTGCTTTGATGCATCAGCCGAAATTGCTCATCCTTGATGAACCTACAGCGGGAGTGGATATTGAACTGCGCCGATCTATGTGGGAATTTTTGAGAGAATTGAATGCGCAGGGAACCACGATCATTCTGACGACTCATTATCTGGAAGAAGCTGAAATGCTGTGTCGCAATATTGGTATCATCCAGCATGGTGAATTGGTAGAAAACACCAGTATGAAAAGCCTGCTCAGTCAGCTTGAGCGTGAAACTTTCTTGTTTGATTTAGAGCTTAAAGGAACAGTACCTATCGTTGATGGTTATGATTATCGTCTGGTTGATGCTGCCACGTTGGAAGTTGATGTAAAACGTGGACAGGGGCTGAATGATATTTTCTCCCAGCTAAGTACACAGGGCATTCAGATTAGCAGTATGCGCAATAAAGCGAATCGCCTGGAAGAGCTGTTTGTTGGGTTGACCAATAATAATCAAGGAGATAGATAATGATCCAATTGTACTGGGTGGCCCTGAAAACCATTTGGATTAAGGAAGTCACTCGTTTTGGTCGTATTTGGGTACAGACATTATTACCGCCTATAATCACCATGTCTCTGTATTTCGTTATATTCGGCAATCTGGTGGGTTCTCGCATTGGTGAAATGGGCGGGGTGGGTTACATGCAGTTTATTGTGCCCGGGCTGATAATGATGTCAGTAATCACCAACTCTTACGCGAATGTCTCTTCGTCCTTCTTTGGCGCCAAATTTCAGCGCAGTATCGAAGAAGTACTGGTTGCTCCGGTTCCAACCCATGTCATCATTGCTGGATTCGTTGGCGGTGGGGTAGCTCGTGGTGTATGTGTTGGCATTCTGGTGACATTGGTTTCCTTATTGTTTGTACCGTTACAGATACATTCATGGGGCATGGTAGTGATTACTTTGCTGGCAACGTCTATTTTGTTTTCTCTGGCGGGGCTGTTGAATGCCATTTTTGCGAAAACGTTCGATGATATCAGCATCATCCCAACCTTTGTTTTGACACCACTGACTTATCTGGGAGGCGTATTTTATTCCCTTACCCTGTTACCTACCTTCTGGCAAATCGTGTCAAAGCTCAACCCGATTGTCTATATGGTTAGTGGTTTCCGCTATGGTTTTCTGGGTATTTCGGATGTCTCTCTGGCGATGACATTAGGTATGTTGAGTATCTTTATTGCTTTATTTTATTTTCTGGCTTGGTACTTAATTGAATCTGGCCGGGGGTTAAGAACGTAACAACCGAAATTAACCACTCCGCCATCATCAACGGCGGAGTGGGGTGATAATAATAGCGGGTGGTGGATTTACCTAATAAACCCGAATTCTGGATAAGAAATTGACGAGAAGCCTGTTCCAGGAGCAAAGTTTTGGTGCACACCAAAAACAGCTCCGAGGGGGAACAGGCTATGGACAAGTTAGTTGAAATTTTCTGCGATGTCGACGATT
>NZ_JBBMXH010000142.1:0-7314 GCF_037996725.1 Xenorhabdus entomophaga | reverse complement strand
CACTATCAATGATGCAGTATCGGGATATTAATAAATTAGATTGTATTCTTGATTCAGTTATCGAAACAAAAAAAACAGATTCTGATTTAAAAATAGAATTAGAACCAGCCAAAAATGCAATTGAGAGATCAAGAGTATTATTAGATAACCTTATTGAGGTCGGGGATGATAATGATACTACTACTACGCTATTCATAATATCAGAATATATTATCGCAGCAGAACAAGAAATAGCACGAGTCAGAGGGGTTAACTAATTATGACAACATTTAAACCAATAGAAGCAGCAACCAACCAAGAGATCACAATTGAACTCCGTGAAGTCTATACCGTTCGCGGTGCTAGCAAGGCTTATCTGAGTGAGAGCGGCGCATTGAATAAACTGGCTTATATTCGGGCGCAAAAGCAGTTTAATGATGAAAACAAGGAAAGTAACTTCCCCGCTAAAAAAGTTAAACAGGAAGATGGAACTACTGCATTGGAACTTGGCAAGATGCGCCCCGAATTCATAAAGCGCCATGCTCAGGTACTGGAAGAACTGAAAGCGGATCTCAGGCGAGAGAGAGAAAAGATAGCCTTACGTAAAAAGTATTCAAAAGCAATGCATGAAATGGATTTATTGGATGCAGAGATAGCTATATTAGAAATACAAATATCCGAATTAGAATAATAAAAATAACAATATAAATTTAATTACAGCGCCATCGCTGGGGGATCGCTCACGCTGAAAACAGGAAATAGAAAATGACATCATCAACTTTACTTGAAAGAAAACGAAAGGCATTTATTTACGCCAAACTAGATACCTTAAAAAGAAAGTATGGTTCTTACTCTGAAATTGTAAAAGTAGATGGCTTTAATTACAGGCCGGATTTGGACGAGGAAATATTAAACACAGCATTAATTAATCTATTTGAAGAAGATGTGGTAGCCGTCAAAGGAGAGAAACTTCTTATTGAGTCATACAACAATTTTTACACCAAGCACGGAAATTTAACCATAGAAGGTGATGCGTTTATGGAAATAATATTACAACACATTGCTAAGAAAACGGAGCCAATAACATGACAAAGAAAACCTATTTAGATTTTGCTAATGCTGCTATCCAGAAAGAGAAAGAAGAAAAGTACGATCTTGCAGCCATATATTGGGGAAGAGCCAAATATTTAGCCCCTGATCTTAAGCATCGGTTATGGGCGCAATATAACCAAGAGAATAATGAAGAAAAACACTCATTACATAACAGCTATAAACAGGCGGCGAATGATGACTGCATACGAACAAGCAAAAGAATTAGCACGATTCTTAGAATATAGAAGTTTATTTCGTCGTGCCGCTAAGAAATGGGGTGAGGCTCTTTCATTATCTCAGAACCTTAAACAAGAGCAGGAATGTATTAAAAATAATTTGCGTTGTGTCCGAAAAGCACAAATCAAAATACAGGAGGGGTGGTGATGGCTAAACGAAAAAGAAGTAAAACACAACAAGGTTATATGGGAATGACTCTATCGCAAGGAATGCGATTAGAAATAGACAAAAAGCAGGATTATTTAAATTCGAAAAAATACCTCTCTAATTTTCCGGTAGAAGGTGAAGAAATGAGAGTGCCACTTAATAGAGCTATGCGCCGTTTAGCAAAAAGAATGAAAATTGAATTTAAGGAAGTGAAATAATGAATGAAGTAATCACCATTAATAAAACACAAATGCCTGTCGTGGAATATCAGGGGCAACGCGTTGTGACATTTTCAATGATCGATCAGGTTCACGCACGACCAGAAGGAACCGCTGGAAGAAACTTTCGTGAACACAAAGCCCGCTTCATTGAGGGTGTTGACTACTACGAATTAGGTTCCGACGAAATTCGTCGCAACCTTCCAAGTGGCGTATTTTCAGACTTTACACCTAAAGGTGTTGTCATTACAGAATCGGGTTACTTGATGCTGGTTAAATCTTTCACTGACGACTTAGCTTGGCAGGTTCAGCGGGAATTGGTGAACAACTACTTCCGTCAGTCACGCACCGCAATAAACGAGCTTGAAATGATTGCCAGAATCGCCAGTCATACCGCCCAGCAGCAACGCCAAATCAACCATATTGATGAGAGGGTTGATCAGGTTCAGGAAACTGTCGAGCAAATCAAGCGCGGCACTATTCCTGCGGGTTGGATTGGGTTCTCTCTGGCTGCGACCGAATCAGGGCTAACCAATGCCAAATGCCGCACTTTGGCTGAACAGTACAACGTTCCTACACAAAGTGTCACTGTCATGACGCCGGATGGACAGCCCCGCCCGATGAAGGTCGTATTCAAAGAAGATTTCATGAGCGCGTTCCGATTGATGATGAGTGAAGCAGAAAAACGTGGCACTCGCTGGTCACATCCCAAAATGGGGATCTTTCAGGTTATTGGATGGGAGGACAAGCAATGATTATTAATTCCAATTTATTACGCGCTGCATTGGTTTGTGTGGCTAAAAATGACCCGCGTTATTACCTGTGTGGGGTGCATATCACCCCTAAATATCTGGAATCAACAAATGGCCACGTAGCCTTACGGTTAGAGCATGGGGTAAGCACCCGCCGCAAAGCTATTGTTCAGTTTCACGGGAAGATCCCCAAGAAAGCAGAAACTACAGAACTGCATTTCACTAAAGAGCCTTATGCCGTACACAGGGATATTGCCGGGGTGAGAGTCGGGTTTACCGTCTTATCGACGCTGGATGGCCGCTTTCCTGATTTAGACCGGGTTATCCCAAAGAAAGAGGAAAATGTCATTCCTCACTTTCAGGCTGAGTACTTAGCCTACCCCTACAAAATGTTTGAAGCTGATTCAGCATTCATCGCCGTTTCCATGTATCCATCTGGCATGACCGGTGCTTGTTTAATGAAGTTCGGCGACAACATTAATCAACGTTATGGCAACCCTCAGTTTGTTGTTATGCCATGTCGAGTGTAGGGAGGCAAGTAATGGCAAATAAGCACCGCCAGAGGGTGGACATCAACGACGAACTGGTCAGAACGGTAGTCCACATCGACGATGGCAGGGATCACACACAGCGGCATATCCACCGTATGAGACATAATCAACACATTCACGAGGGCATTTGCCCTCCTCTGCCACCAGCACCCAAAGTGGCAGACGTGAAGATAACACCATTGAAGAACGGTAAGAGGGGCAGGAAATAATGATCAGTATCGATAACGCACAGAATGACATTGGTTTACCCGGTCACATTGATGATGGGCGCGAGTGGACGGATTGGTTGTTGAAGAAGGCGAATGAACAAAGAAAAAAATCAACTTTATGCCAAGCAGAGTTTGAGAAATTTATCACTAACAGCCCTCAATTTAATACCAATTTATTAGTTAAATATCAAAGTGGTGAATATTTCAGCAGTTACACTAAAAAATATTTTCAACTTTTTTCGGCGGGATGGAGAGCTAGAAATGACCAATAACGCATCCCACCTCACTCAAATTATCGCCTCGGTCTGGGGTGACCCTGCTGATATCACCGATGCAGTATGGCAGGCAGGATATCGCAAGCCAGAACGGGGAGAGACGGAAATCGCTGTACTGACTATCGATGTGATGAACGGGATACCCGATGAGGTGCCCTACTCCAAAAGACCAAGGAATTTGGGGGATATTCTCACTACGGAGCTGTACACCATTATTCTTGAAGCAACACTCAGTGACTTGGCAACACCTGCAATGGTGGCAAAAATGATTTTGATTAACGGATACAGGAGAAAGGAATAGTGGCTACAAGATACATTGACTACAAAGAAATGCAAAAACTAACAGGGAAAAGTAAGTCAACCCTTTGGAGAATGTACGCAAAAAGGAATGAATTTCCTAAACCAGACAGAACAAAAAGTGGAGTTTTCCTTGGGTGGTCAGAAGAAGTTTATGAGGCTTGGGTAAAAGAAAATAAGGAGTGGTAACTTGACCCGTTACTTGACCCGTTATTATGACGGGTTTTTTATTTTCTTGATGTAACTCTTTGATTTTATGGTACGCCCTACAGGATTCGAACCTGTGACCTACGGCTTAGAAGGGCAAAAACTATAGATTTCAGGTGGTTTCCTCTAGTTTCAATCAGTTTCATCATCATGATTTAAAATGGTTTTTATACCTTGCGCAGTTTCATATAGTTTCATATCATTTCATCATAACTTGACCCGTTACTTGACCTGTTGTGAGGAGTGTTTCCAATGGCTAGCACCTTATTGACCGATAGCAAAATCCGTGGCCTGAAATCCAAGAAGTCAGCTTATTATACATGGCAAGCATCAGCAACACGAGGGACTGGTAGATTAGGAGTCAAGACATACCCATCAGGAAGAAAAGTTTTTGTCTACCGCTATTTCAATAACGGGAAAGAGAAATTTATTAGCTTAGGTGATTTTCCCGCCCTTTCCTTGGCAAAGGCATTATCTAAATCACAAGATGCTGCTGCTAATATTTCAGCTACTGAAAAAGTCATTATAAATCACGCTACAATCGAGCAGCTATTTAAAGATTATATCTCTGACCAAAAACGCCGAGGAAAACGATCATACGACAAAACCGAATACAGGCTGAATCAAGTATTGGATAGCCAGCATATTGATAGAAATGCTCCAGCAAAAGATATAACCCCAGACCACATTAAAAGAGTGTTAGCTGAGTTTATTTCACGTGGTGCTGTTGCTGGTTCAAATAAAGTTCGTTCAAATCTTCATGCCGTATTTAATTTTGGTCTATTTGCTGATAACGATCCAGCTAAGCTGAACGAGAAGGTTATTTATGGACTTGACAGGAATCCTGTAACTGTCGTTCCGCGGCAAGAGGGGGTAGATAAGGCGCTGGATAGGTTTCTATCATGGGATGAGATCAAGTCGATTCTAAAGCTGTTTAGAGTTTCAGCGACAATATTTCCAATCCATCCAGATTACGGTCGATTGTTATTACTCTGTATCTTCATGGGTGGTCAGCGTCCTTGGGAGATAATGACCAATACAAGAGATAACTGGGATAAAAACAATAATACGCTGACAGTGCCGCCCCATATCTCAAAAAATAGTGACTATCACGTGATCCCGTTATGTAAATCCGCCACCGAAATCTTAGAGCACCAAGTCAAACAATATCCAGACTCGGAATTTTTATTCCCCGGAGAAACAAAAGAAGGTCACTTGCTAACTGCTGAATATGCCAAGCAAATACGCAAATTTTGTACTCGCTATGACTTTGAGAAATTTACGCCAAGGGATATCAGACGGACATTTAAGACACTTGCAGGAGAGATGGGGGTCAGTTCTGAGATGAGGGATAAAGTACAGAACCACAAAAGGCCCGGTGTTTCATCTAAGCATTATGACCGCTACGGCTACCTAAAAGAAAAACGGGAAATTATAGGGCAATGGGAAAAAAAGCTACTATCACTATAGAACAGAAATCTGCCCTTTAGCATATGGGAATCAGACAAACATTTGTCCGATTTGAAATCGGGAAATCACCACCATCTTCAAGATGTGATATCACACCTTGGGTATAGAGATTTCCACCATGCCTTTACACTCACAGGGTTACTTAATGTAACTCAGTGACTAACGACGAATATCGTCGGAACCAATGATCACCAGACTGTAAATATGGCGTCTGCTTATTTTTCAAGCCATCACTGTAACCCTTTGATTCTTCCGAGGCCGTCATTTTGACCACCCGGGGCATCTCAATATTTCCAGTTTCCAAAGTGAGGACGAATGGAGTAATCAAGGAGTTATCGCCAAAGCGGGAATTCCCACTTAGGCGTACTTTCAACCAACCCGAAATTATCGGGTAGGCCAAAGTGAGGACCACGGTATTCTTCGAGGTCACTGAGCTAATGACCTCGACAATAGGACCCCTTAAACTCAAGGAACCCTTATAGTTAATTGACGCCTCCGTTTGAAACAGAAGCGTGCTGAATTAAAGGTGAGAAATCCCACCTTTAGCTAAGTCGTTGATTTTACTTATTTCCTGCACAGAGCAGGGATTCAATTAAATCAATGGGTTAAAAGTCGGGAAATCCCGCTTTTACTGTGCTGAGTTTTATCAGTCATCTGATAAATTTGATTAATTCCCCGCCTGTCATTTTATGTCATCCTGCCAACAAAACATGCAACTTATCAAATAATAGTCAAGCCGTACTCTCCAGTATTGATGAACCGATTTTATTGATGTTCACAGGCGGAGCAGTATCCCACCGCCTTCATGTTACTTAGCAATGTATTGTTGATTAAATGAGGGAATAACCATGCAAGATAAAAAACCTGACGCATTAGTAACAACGCAACAATCCAGTGAAGACTTTGGTTACACAACTGTGCCTGTTGGCGTTCCTATTCCTTGGCCAACGGAAACACCACCAGAAGGCTGGGTGATATGCAATGGCGAATCATTTGATAAAGCAAGATACCCAAAACTTGCTCTCGCTTATCCCTCCGGTGTATTGCCTGATTTGAGAGGGGAATTTATTCGCGGTTGGGATAGAGAGGGTATGATTGACCCAGGGCGTACCTTGCTGTCAAAACAAGAGGCGACCCTATTACCATCTGTTTATACCTATAAGTATCTTGCTCACGACACAGGAGTATTGATCTCACCGACAATGAGCGCATATGAAACAGAAGGAATAAAAGGAGCAGAAGGAACAGATATTCCGGCTAAAGATTTTGATGAACCAGTGTACACAGCATCAGGAACGTATCTGTCCACTAAATTAACACCAGAAGGCTATTCATCTGGGCTAGCAACATTCCGTGTCCGCCCCCGCAACATCGCATTCAATTACATAGTCAGAGCTGCTTAATTCTGAGCTAACCACTTCAACCCGCAACTTTCTGCGGGTTTATTTTACTCTGTCGCCCCCTGCCCCACATTCCACACCGAATCTTCCGGCATCTGGACACGGACATCTAAGCGACAACCTTCGGGAATGTCACACGGCTCACCATCGGCATAGTAAACCTTCTCACCGTCCACAAGGGCTTTTATCCGCCTGTTCTGAAACTGCTTGGGTAAATGGGTATGCTGACGGTGGAACGTCTCAATCGTGATAGTGCCGTCCTTGTGGACCTTATCGTCGATATAGATGAGTTCCAGCCCGTTGTTGTTCTTCGGCGAAGAGATGCCGCCATGCACGCCCCATGCCCCGTCGGCGTTATAGCCCAGTACACCGGATATCTGATAATGACCGAGGCCGAGTTTGGTGACCGTGGCCCCCTCGGATTCGTCGTTGGTGGTAAATTTGCCGTCGGGGTAGATTTGGATGATGGGGGAGGATTTT
>NZ_JBBMXH010000141.1:0-7362 GCF_037996725.1 Xenorhabdus entomophaga | reverse complement strand
TCACTTTGATATGAGCCTTCGAGGAAGTCAGTTATAGCTGGCGAGCTTCGACGGGCTGATTTTCTATGTGAACGAGGGTTCATTTCAAATGTAGGTAATACGCCATGAGTAACTTGTTAACTGCTGAAATTAACTTCAAAGGTGACACCATCACCACGATGAAAGAAGAGAGCATTGAGTATGTCGCCATGAAACATATTGTTAAGAACTTAGGGATGAGCTGGGGTGCACAGCAACAAAAGTTACAGAGAAACAAAGATAAGTTTGGGTGTATCGATATCGATATACCTTCAAGTGGTGGAATTCAAAGGATGCTATGCATCCCTCTGAAAAAACTTAATGGTTGGTTGTTCAGTATTAACCCTGCGAAAGTTAAAGCAAGCATTCGCAACAAACTCATTCAATATCAGGAAGAATGCTTTGCTGCTCTGTATGATTACTGGACTAAGGGTTATGCCTCTCGTAAGAAATTAAACCTCTCAGAGGCCGAGATAGAAGCACATGAAATTGCCAAATACGATACAGAGACTTTTGCATTAGCAAGTCAAGGTTCCAGAGATATGAATGACAGGAAGAAAGCAATCCCCGTTATTCAGAGGAAAATCCGAGATTGGGAAAGCAGACATCTACTGCAATTCGATTTCGTTCTGGTTCAGACAGGAATAGGAAGACTCACCCGCTCTTAGCTTACGCCATCATGACTCACAGAGTCGTGATCGCTATGCAGAAAAGCAAAGTCCGATAATCGGATATTGGACGATAAATGACTTTATGAATACTTTTTCAGCATTTCATATCACCACCGTACAAAAATTGTCGGGGCTATATCAACCAGAGCAGTTAATTATTCTGATTTATGGAGAACAAACATGTCACAAGGTACAGCAACATCCACATTCACTGTCGGTATCAAATACGACACTGAGACATTAAGCCAGCTTGAATCACAGTTAGAACGCATTGCTGAACTGATGGATCGCATTGATGGGCGACGTGAGGTCGGTACGAAGCAGGCGGAATACAAAGACGCTGCCACCATCATCAATGAGGTGGAGCAGGCTTATCATGCACAGGGAGTCTTTATCGGAAAGTTAAGGTCTTTAGTGTCGAAGGTGGGAATTAATCTGAGTGATGATCACCTCCGCCAGATAATCCGTGAAGAGATACTGCTGTTCGTCGCACGCGAGAGTGAACGCGGCGGCCTGCCGAACGGTCAGACTGTGTCATTGCAGTCGATACGGGCATTGCAGGCGGCAATATCTAATACCTACCCCAAAACAGGCGGTGTTGTTAACGGCGATGTCAGTGCAACCCGTTTATTCTCGCAATCTATCGTTGGCGTTGCGGGCGACGCTAACGGAATGCAATTTGGGGGAGTAGACGGCACCGGTTTTGGTGGAAATAATCTGGAGCTACTCTCGTGGTGGGGTATTGGTCTGAAATCCTCGTTTAATAAAAAGACGCGGATCTATTTTGATACCCGTGAGGGAAATATTGCGGCTCAGGGTTCTGTTAATGCTCCGCAACTACTCACACAGTCATTGGTGGTGGGTAGTGGTAGTTTAGACGCTGGTCAAATAGATCATGCTGGCTTCGAGGGTAATAATATAGAAATTCGCTCTTGGTTCGGCATTGGTTTTTATTCAACGCATACAAAGCAGACTAGCATTTTTTTCAATACCCGCACGGGAGATATAGCAACCAGAGGCACGATTCGCGCGGGTAATGGGGTTGTGCTCTCTTTAGGGCAAAATTGTCATCAAGATGGTAGCGGGTATATCAGACCAAGTTCCCCCATCATCCAAATCTACCCCGACGGCACATTTACCACCAACGACGAATCCGAGGGGGCCACGGTCACTAAACTCGGCCTCGGTCATTATCAGATATCCGGTGTGCTGGGTTATAACGCGGATGGCGCATGGGGCGTGCATGGCGGCATCTCTTCGCCGAAGAATAACAACGGGCTGGAACTCATCTACCTTGATGACAAGGTACACAAGGATGGCACTATCACGATTGAGACGTTCCACCGTCAGCATACCCATTTACCCAAGCAGTTTCAGAACAAGCGGATAAAGGAAATCGTGGACGGTGAGAAAGTTTACTATGCCGATGGTGAGCCGTGTGACATTCCCGAAGGCTGTCGCTTAGACGTCCGTGTCCAGATGCCGGAAGATTCGGTGTGGAATGTGGGGCAGGGGGAGGTGAATTCAGAGCCTTGACGATATGAAAAAGCTATAGGGCGCTATAAAGTCAGCGCCTGATCCCAAGCCACGGACGGCTCTGATTCCATAACCATTGCGATGTAGTCATAGTGAGACTACAATAGGTCAATATATGACCGGAGGAACAGTAAATGACTACAACTGAAACCTATGTTCGTGCGCGTATTGATGCTGAAACTAAAGAGCGCGCCAGTGCAGCGCTGGAAGCAATGGGGTTATCTGTTTCTGATGCTATTCGCTTGTTGATGTTACGCATAGCTGATGAACAACGCTTGCCTTTTGATGTCAAAGTACCGAACGCAGCAACTCAAAAAGCAATGGATGAACTGAAAACTGGAAAGGGAAAGCGATTCGAGAGCGTGTCTGCGCTAATGGCGGATCTGCATGAGGACGATTGAGCGCTCAACGGCATTTAAGCGGGACTATAAACGCGAATCTAAAGGACGGTATCGCGTTGGTCTTGATGATACGTTAGTTACCGTATTGGTAGCACTGGCGAATAATGAACCCCTCGAACGCCGCCATCGTGACCATGAACTGGACGGCAATTGGTCTGGGTATCGGGAATGCCACGTCAAACCGGATTTACTGCTGATTTACCAAAAACCGGATAGTGAAACCCTGCATTTAGTTAGACTCGGTTCCCATAGTCAACTATTTGGATGAATGCTATCAGGGAATAATTTTCATTTATTATGAGAAAAACAACCTATTCAGAACTCACGATTAAGCGGCTGTGCACTTGTGCAGTCGCGCAACAATTACGTGAGTTCATTTATGAAAGTAAGAAATCATGCTGTCAGACGGCATCATATGTATCGCTTAAAGGCGAAACGCAGTAAGTACAATAATGCTGGCCACATTCCAGATGCCAGAGGAATAGGCAGGTGCTACAGAACGCCTTGCGCGTGTGCTTGCTGGATGTGTGCAAATCATCGTGATGTATTTGGTATGAGTATCAAAGAGACTCGCGATAGAGCTAAATATACCGATTAATCATCCCAACCCGCCCCGTGCGGGTTTTTCATGAGGTAACATTCCTTAGCATTCTTCCTTCCCTATTTGTACACCCCCCACACAACCCCAATCAATTCATTCAACCCTCTACACTCGTTTAACCCCTTGATTTCATTATTCTCTGTCTCTATGCAGGAAATAAGTAAAATCAACCACTTAGCTAAAATCGGGATTTCCCGACTTTAATTCAGCACGCTTCTGTTTCAAACGGAGGCGTGAATTAACTGTAGGGATTCCTTGAGGTTGAGGGGTGCTGTCGAGGTCATTAGCTCAGTGACCTCGAAGAATACCGTGGTCCTCACTTTGGCCTACCCGATAATTTCGGGTTGGTTGAAAGTACGCCTAAGTGGGAATTCCCGCTTTGGCGATAACTCCTTGATTACTCCATTCGTCCTCACTTTGGAAACTGGAAATATTGAGATGTCTCGGGTGGTCAAAGTGACGGCCTCGGACAAATCAATGGGTTACAGTGATGGCTTGAAAAATAAGCAGACGCCATATTTACAGTCTGGTGATCATTGGTTCCGACGAAATTCGTCGTTAGTCACTGAGTTACATTGAGTAACCCTGTGAGTGCAAAGGGTATCATGGAAATCACCATACCCAAGGTGGGATATCACATCTTGAAGATGGTGGTGATTTCCGCAACACCTTTTCTTTTTGTGCCTAACTAACTGTCAGTCGCAAATTAACCGCGTCGCTAAATGATACGCGGAAAGTTTGCGCAACCATTAATGAGGTGTGCAAATTCTGTGAGTAAATATCATTTACGCTCAATGTCCGAGAAATGGGTGCTAAAGCAAATTCCCTGAGACAACACCAAATTTTCTATTAAATCTTTATTTATCAATATGATGTAAATTATTTACGATACAAAAGATAAAATTGAGACAACATAAAATAGGCTTGGTTGTCTCAATTTTCAGATATTAATCATTATAAAACAATAAGTTAATCTGCTTGAGACAACCGAGGCAACTGAGACAACACCGTTTGCTTAACTTATATATAAAGAGAAATAAAATTATGAAAATTAATTTGGAGTTCTTGGCGCAAAAATATGAGTTAGTGACTGACGACGAATTTCGTCGGTAGTGATAAGAATTTCTGTGTGACGGCGGTCAAGTAAGAGTTCTGAGATATAGCCGCGGTTATCAATAACGGCAATTACTCCATCAAATAGAGTAACGTGTTGATTTTTATGATGATTGAAAAACCAGATCATCTATAGGTGATGGCGGATGCCACGAAGACAGAAGAAGAACGAACAACCCTGCCTGATAACGGATGACACCGGAAAACGGTTGCGGCAGGAGTATGATCCGGTCACTCTGACGACCCGGCATCAAATGGAAGCGGATGGTCTGTCGTTCGGTTATACAGAAACCGTCTACGACCTGCGGCATCAGCCGTTGACCGTAACGCAATATGACAGTCAGGGACAACATGCCAGCCAGCAACAGAACGATTATGACGGGCTGGGCCGGTTACGCGCTACGGTGGATACGCTGGGGCAGAAGACCGAATACCGTTATGATGCGTTTAACCGGGTATCGGTGATCCAGTACAGCGATGGCACCGTGGTGCGCAAAAGTTATGCGCCGTTTAGTGCCGGTGCGTTACTGACGCAGATAGAAGCCGACGGAAAAGTGCTGGGTATCCGTGAGTTTGACAGCATGCACCGGGCGGTATCCACCACAGTTGGCGACCGTATCCACCGCGCGACCTATCAGGCCAGTAATCCTGCACCGGCAACGGTCACCGATGCGCAGGGGCAGACATCGCAGCAGCAGTATGAACCCCGGCTGGGCAACGCGTTGCTCCAGATGATCACAGCGGGTATCCAACAGAACTTTACCTATGAGGCTAAAACCGGCGCAATGGTCCGAGCTGTGACGGCACAGCAGGTTACTCAGCAACTCAGTTATACCTCTGCCGGGCAGTTACAGCAGGAAAGTGTGTGTTTTGACGATACCGGTGCGGGAGCGGCCCGAAACGCAGAATACAGTTACTCGCCGGCTGGCAGACTGACGGAATACCGGGGATTTTCAACGGCAGAAGGCCGAACCCGGCGGCTGCGTTTTGATACGCTGGGGCGGCCGGTTGAAATGGCTGATGATGCCCTCAGCGTGACCTTTTCCTATGATGCCGCCAGTCGGGCTAACCGCTGGACGGTACAGGATAAAAAAACAACGCAGCAACTGATGACCACGCTGAACTGGGATGATTTTGGCCAGGAAACGGAACGCCGGATTGAAAGCGACACCGACATACTGACACTGACGCAGGCCTATACAGTTATCGGTCAGTTAGCGTGCCGGACGACCTGCTCACAACAGGCCGGACTGCTGCGGCAGGAAAGCTACACTTACGATCCTGCCCGCCGCTGGCTGACAGATTATCAGTGCGCGGGGAGCGAGTGCCCAAGGGATGCTTATGGTATGACACTGACCCGCCAGCAGTTCACTTATGATCGGCTGGGTAATATCCTGACCTGTATCACCACGCTGACGGATGGCAGCAGTGATACGGCGACGTTCAGTTACAGCCCGTCCGATGCCTGTCAGTTACAGCGTATTACTCATACCCATCCGGACTATCCGGCGGAAATCACTCTGGCTTATGATAAGAACGGGCAGCTGATCCTGGATGAGTCTGGGCGAGAACTTACCTATGATGCGCTGGGCAGGCTCACATCAGCCACGCTGAACGAAAACACCTGTGATTACGGGTACGATGCGGCGGGCCGGCTAGCACTGCAACGGCTGAACGGTACGCAGACGCAGGAACTGTATTATCAGGGCAACATGCGGGTGATGGAAGTGCTGCGGGAAAGCGGGACAGAAACCCACCGGGTACAGGCGAACGGTGTGTCGGCGGCAACAGTCACCGACAGCGGCACACACTTACTGGGTACCGACGGGCAGGGTAGTGTGCTGATGAGCCAACAGCATCCCGATACCCTGACCCGCTATCGCTACACGCCGTATGGACAGCAGGCAACAGACGAACAGAACCCCGCTCAGCCAGCGTATACCGGGGAAGCCTTTGATCCGGTGGGCGGCGGTTACCATCTGGGCAATGGCTACCGTACCTACAATCCGGTCCTGATGCGGTTTACCGCCCCGGACAGCTTAAGCCCGTTTGGTGCCGGAGGGCTGAACCCATACGCATACTGTTTGGGTGATCCGATAAACCGGAGCGATCCCAGCGGGCATATGAGCGTAGGCAGTATTCTGGGCATTGTCTTTGGGACGATAGGTTTGGTCATCGGGCTGGCAACGGCGATCCCGACGGGAGGTGCGTCTCTGACTATTAGCGGCGCGATTTTAGCGGGGATCGGCTTTTTGGGCGATGCCACCGGGATTGTCAGTGCGGCGACGGAAGAGAACAACCCACAGGCATCAGCGGTGTTGGGCTGGGTATCCCTCGCTCTGGGAACATTAAGTTTGGGTAGCGGGCTGCTGGGCGGGCTGGCGCGGGGAATGCGGCAGCGGGAAGTAGTAGTAGCTACACTACGGCTGGCTCTCAGG
Organism: Xenorhabdus entomophaga; assembly: GCF_037996725.1. Lineage (NCBI taxonomy): Bacteria > Pseudomonadati > Pseudomonadota > Gammaproteobacteria > Enterobacterales > Morganellaceae > Xenorhabdus > Xenorhabdus entomophaga. The sequence goes on along the minus strand of NZ_JBBMXH010000141.1, from coordinate 584 downwards.
CTGTAATGGAAACAGAGTATGTACGCGGTTTCAGACAGATTAAGAACCTGGCTGGCCGTAATATTGTGGAAACCATAGGTAATAGCCAGATAAATAATATCGAAATTGATACAGATAGACTGGCTAATACAGTTGGGACTCACGAGTATCAATCAGTTTATGGAAAGGTTTTAAAATTAGGTTTTTGGGAAAGTTCCAGTGGAAGTAATATATTGAAAATAGATAATACTGTTCCAATAAATGTTTTAGCTGGACAAAGTACCCATGTGAATATCACAGACAATATTTATTTAAGGTTATATGCACAGTTTATTACTGATAATTCTGTTGTAACACACGTTACCAATACTAATACAATACGTTCACTCATTGATTATAATTTTACAAATAGAACGCGATGCTCGACTTTAACACCCTATAACGTTAGCGTGTTGAAGCCAATCGCGTTGTCTTTTACCTTGTTTAAAATTAGCAAAAATGCCCAACGTATGAGAAAGCAGTTTTCTGGCTATTCGATTACTCAAATGCCACAGATCCCGCGCCCAGCACTTCTCGATAGCAAATTGTCCGGCAAGTTGACCTAT
>NZ_JBBMXH010000140.1:0-7371 GCF_037996725.1 Xenorhabdus entomophaga | reverse complement strand
ATCAGCGATATGGAATTGAGGCTGAATATGACACCAAGAAAGATTTTAAATGGGCTGACGCCAATGGAAGCCTATACCGGTCGCATGTTGCACTTATTGCGTTAATCCAGCCTTTGCCGGGCATCATGTCGATATACAACAAGAGCCAATACCTACCAGAGAAGCTAAATGCTTTGAACAAGTGGTGTGAGCGACTGGATGTATTGGCGGGTAATTATGAGAATGTGGTTATATTAAAAGCAGCTCAATAATGGGAATTGTTTTGATGATAAATAGAGCAATTGTAATATATACACAACAAAGTTGATTTCTTCTGTAATGATTTCCTTTAAGTAAAATACCCTCACAAAAACAATTAAACAGTGAGGGTAACATGACCATTCAATATAGCACTCCTACACCTGAAGAACGCCGCTTAATTCTTTCTGAGTATGGCGAACCTTATGATCGTCTGATTCGTGAAAAAGAACGCCAACACATCACCTCTATTTCCAGAACGTCAGCATGGAAACTGGAAAATGAAGGTCGCTTCCCTGCCCGTAAGCCATTAGGCCGCAATTCCTGTGCTTGGTTGCTCAGTGATCTGCTGCATTGGGTACGTAATCCGCCAACAGTAGACAATGTGAATAATCCGTATAGCCGTAAATCTGCCAATTAAAGAATAACATCATGGAAAAATTAACCGCCTTGATTGGCAGCGGTCTAACTCATTCTAAAAGCAGCTTAATTTTGGGGAGTCGGCGGTATGATGGTAGATATTAGCTATAGAGATTCTTTGAAGTTAAATAACCATAAATTTGAGAGACAACCCTCTTTTAGAGGGTTAGTTGATTATTTTTGCTCAGATGATGCTTTAGCTTTGCGCTGGCGGCGTTTGATCTCACCTTGTAGTGCGGTGACGATAAACTGTGCTGTGCTTTCACCTTCTTCTTTTAATACTTCTATAGCTTCGACAACTTCATGTGGTGCTCTGGCTTGTATCTTTTGTGATTTGTTATTTATGTGGTCTCTTGTCATATCTGGGGTCTCATGTTTTATATGGAATCCAGTATACACAAAAAGAATAACAAATAAACACTTGAACTGGAATCCACTTGGTGTTTATACTGGAATCCAGTTGAATGTTGTAGCATTCAAAAATAACAAAGCCCAGCAGTGTTGTAGCACTAGCTGGGCTTCTAACCACAACATTATCGGAGCTAATGCTATGGCTGACACTCAGTCTAACCAAACTCGCCTAAAATTTACATTCCTAATTGTATCCGGCACTGAACGGCTGGCTCGTATGTTCTCTCTGATCTTCGTATCTCGTCAGGAGGCATACCATGAATAATAAACCTATCTCACTAAAACAGGCGTTATATCGTGCCAATCAGGCAACTTCTTTATTTAAATTCATTCTCGAAAAATCAAAGGATGAATGCTCAATTGACATAAATAATTTGATTGCACTGGCGCGAGATATCAATCAGGAGGTACACCATGCACTGTTGAAACATGCCCCGCAGCCACTCGTCAATAAATTGTTAAATTATGTGGTGCACAGGCAATCCATTTCATTAGATCAGGCGATGTACCGGGCGGGATTGGGTACGTCTTTATTTGAAGTCATTCTTGACCAGACCAGCCATCATTGTTCGGAAGAGCTACATGATTTGCTTTCACTGGCCTGTGATAGCAATCAGGAAGTCTACCATGTGCTTTATGCGGCTGTTTATGGAGAGTGAATCATGAGCCGACACGCTTCACAGGGACATAACAGCCAGAAAATCCGCCCGATAGATGTTATCCATGCGGTGAAGAAATCCGCCACAAATCACTGGCAAAACCTGTTGCTTGCCTGTGGTGTTGAGGTTCCCGCAAAAGGTAAGCATGGTGCTTGCCCGATATGCGGCGGTACTGATCGTTTTCACTTCATTGATGATAACAATAATGGTGACTGGCATTGTCGCCAATGCGACCAGCCGAATCATGGTGATGGTCTGGATTTAGTGGCACGAACTAAGGGAATCACTGTTTTTGCAGCGGCTAAGTTGGTTGCCGATGTGCTGGCAATGCCTTTACCCGAACCCAAAATAGCCAAAGAACAGCCACGGGCAGCAAAGCCCATTGCTGAACGCATTGCGGCAATGATTGCCACCTCGGTTATGGGCGAATCTCAATATCTGGTGAAAAAGGGGCTACGCCACAGCTTTAACCGTCAGCCAATTGCATGAGAGCATAGTACTGGCGGCGATTGATGAAAGTAATTTACTCACGGTTGCCGAGCAGGTCAGAGCGCAGTGGCCAAACGCTAAAATCATTATTGCTGCTGATAATGACTGGCACGAACAAGGCGGGCGGGACAAAAACGGCAGGCTAAAAAAGAATATTGGTAAAATGGCGGCAGAGAAGACCGCCAAAGCGATTGATGGCTGGGTTACGTTACCACCAACGGAATTTAAAGCCGACTGGGACGATTATCGCCAGCACTACGGCATTGAGGTAGCAAAGCAGGCATTCAGCCACGGGTTATATCAGGTAGGGGAGAAAAGACTAGTGGAAACAGAAGCGGTAGTGATCCAAGAAGAGAAGCCCAAAAAGGCCAACAATAATCTGGCACAAATGGCAGCCAGTCAGCGCGGGGCGTTGTTAGTTGAACGCTATGGCAACGTGGCGGTAGATCCTGATAGTGAAATGGTTTATCACTATAACGGCACGACATGGGAAGCCGTGTCGGATAACGCGCTGCGCCGCGCAATGGTTGCCATCTTCGACCAGCACGAAACGCCTTACAGTCCGAACGGGATCAATAACGCTATCTGTGCCATGAAATTACAAGTGCCAGTTATTGGCGAACAGCGGCAGGATTTAATCGGGTTTCGTAATGGTGTGTATGATTTATCGACACAAAAATTTACCCCGCACCAGCCGGAACATTGGCTAATCAATCATAATGGCATTGCCTTTACGCCGCCTGTGATGGGTGAAAACCTGACAGATCACGCACCTGATTTTTACCGCTGGCTATCCCATGCGGCGGGGAGCAATGAACACAAAATGAATCGCATCAAAGCGGCCTTGTTTATGATTCTGGCAAACCGTTATGACTGGCAGCTATTTATTGAAGTGACAGGTGAAGGCGGCAGCGGTAAAAGCATCTTTACCTATATAGCGACCTTATTGGCAGGCAAGCACAATACCGCCAGTGGCAATATGAGAGCGCTGGATGAAGCGAGAGGCCGTTATCAGTTTGTCGGAAAAAGCCTGATTACGCTGCCCGATCAGGTTAAATATGTCGGTGAAGGGGCAGGCATTAAGGCCGTGACAGGCGGCGACTTGATTGAAGTTGACGGGAAATATGAGAAACAGTTCTCAACCGTGATTAAAGCCGTGGTGTTAGCCACCAATAATGAGCCAATGAGCTTTACCGAACGTAATGGTGGCATTGCACGGCGGCGGGTGATATTCCCGTTTAACATCCCGGTCAAAGAGTCAGAGAAAGATCCACATTTGCCGGAGAAAATCAGCCGGGAATTGCCTGTGATTATCCGCCATTTGTTAACGGAATTTGCCGACCAGAACAAGGCTAAAAAGCGGCTACAGGCGCAACGCGATTCTAATGAAGCATTAACGGTAAAAAGTAATTCAGATCCGTTATATCGCTTTTGCAGTTATCTGGTGACTGTCAATGATGCAACTGGGATGAAGATGGGTAATAAGAATATCAGCCCACGCGCACCGAGATTGTACCTGTATCATGCTTATCTTTCTTTTATGGAAGCGCACGGTTTTGAACGCCCGCTCACACTGACCAAGTTTGGTGAATCGCTACCTAAAATTATGCTGGAATACAAAAAGGAGTATCGGAAAGTACGAACCAAGAAAGGCTACTCTTATAATGTTGAGTTGTCAGAAGAAGCCGAAGAGTGGTTGCCGTCTGTACCTGAATGCAGGGACTTTAAATCCCCGCTATAAACTTTTTAGGTTTTAGTCTGCATTCCATACACCTTTTTAAATATCTATCTGTATTTAAAAGAAAATAATAGATGTATAGTTATTTTTTAGCTATACATCAAATATACATTCTCTTCATTAGGATAAAAAAGGGGTGAACAGAGGATACAGTTAATGAATATCATATTAATTGCCACAAACCCAGATGTAGCAAGGCTTTCAGGGAATTGTGCAGAGGGTGCATAACTGAGAGGGCGAAAAAGATTTATAGGGGGGTATCTCTGGCAGGTAAATAAAAGCCAGATAAATCAAAAGACGTAAAATAAGGTATCAGGCTGATTTGGTGCTACCAGAAATTTAAGCAATGTAATCTTCTGATTTACTTTAAAAACAGAGATTAATCACAAATTCATTGCTGCCCTTTCACTCAAGCTAGAATAGATAAATATTCCTGTTGTATTCTGTTTCATTTATTCGGTATTTTTCGGAAGTCAGATTACAGGAGACAAGATGTCGCATATTATTTACTTGTCACTCAAAGGCAAGAAACAGGGGTTAATTTCAGCCGGGTGCTCAACGCCTGAATCCATTGGAAACCGCTATCAGGCAGGCAGGGAAGACGAAATACAGATATTGAGTATCAGCCATTCAGTGAGCCGCGACCAGAACGCGCATCATCACCCCGTTAGCTTTACCAAGCCTATTGATAAATCCTCGCCACTCTTAGCAATGGCAATTGACGGTAATGAATTGTTAGAGGCCGTTTTTTTGTGTTACCGAACCAGTCAATTGGGGCAATTAGAAGCCTTTTATGAAATCAAACTGACAGGGGCAACCATTGTTGATTTTACCTGTCATTATCCTCATTCGATAGACAGTAATGACCAGATACCGTATGAAACAGTGCAGATTGATTATAAGTCTATTTCATGCAGGCATCTTACCGCGGGCACATCGGGTTATAGCATTACGCAATTATCCGGGCGTGAAGAAGGCAGGCCACTATTGTCTGGGTTCTCGAATGTTAAGCCACTTAAGAAGCCGCTGGTTGAAGAGACTCCGGTAAAACCCGCTAAACATCATGCTCGTTATCGTTGTGTGGATGATGACGGCAATCTTTTAACCGAACGCAAGTATCGGGTTTGTCTGCCAGATGGTCAGATAAAAGAAGGGAAGACCGATAAACAAGGTTTTACTCAATGGCATCTCACTGATGACAAAAAGAACCTGAGTTTTCATATTTTAAAGGATTAATACCATGCCGACCTATACCGTTTACACAAAAATAGAATCGAATGTACCTGCTGAAAAGTTACTTTATGATTTGATTATTTATCGTCAGGACGAAGGGGGAAGCTATCATATATTGCTTGATATTTTTCAGGCACAATTACAGAGCAATTATGAAACTCAACAGCATGTCACTCAGGAAACAAACGATGATCTTTCCGTGACTTATATTATGCAAATCATGCTTTATCGCAAACATGGTTCAAATACGATTCAGGCATTGCAAGCCCCTTTTAAAAAGATGTATACACTGGGTGAGTTTGTAGCAGGTAAAGCCTGTTCAGAAAAGAAACGGGAAAATGCGTGTTATTTTGAAAGTACGATTGAAACAAAACCGGTCAGTGATGGAGATAATACCGTTGAATTAAAAATTACTGTTCCTGAAAGACCCTTTATTGCTAAAGAATATCCAATTGGTCATTCAAAAGACCCATTTGAAAAAAGTAAAATTGAATCACAGATTCAGGATAGGCTATCGAAAAGAACTTATCCAAATCAAGGGTGGGCTAGTTTGTGTGGCCCAGCAGCATTTTTTTATTGCTTACAGTTAGATAGGCCAGATATTTATGAGCAAGCTGCTCGTGAGTTATGGAAGTATGGCAAAACTAAAATAGGTCAATTAGAAATTAAACCGGGTGATGGATGTCGTCATCCGAAAGGAACATTCTATGATGGCGATTACGAAAAAATTTCAGGTTTGGATTGGATAACGTTAGCGAGCTTAAGAGATTCAGAAAATGTAATTTTTAGCTATGATGAAGTCGACTCTCCAACAGCGGGAATTACTATGTGGGGGATGTTATCAGAATGGTTTGAAAAAGCAGGGTATGAAAAGGTTTTTGATAATGTAGGACTATCTCATTGTAATATAGATGGCTTTAATGCGCTAAATGATTACGTATCAAAAGGATATAAAGTAATAACGTTGATATCTGATACTATGTTAACTGGGGGACGAACTGATGGTTTAACATATAAAAGCCATTGGGTTGTATGGAAAGATGCGGCGGAAGAAGTTAATGGAAATATTGAACTAAATTTGTTTTCATGGGGAAATGTTTATCAACAAGTAAAAAACGATACTACAGTTAACTCATTTTTAAATCAATTGTTCGGAGGATTGGTATTTAAACCAATGAAATAGAATGTATAAATACACTTTGATTTTTTGTGTTTTTTTTCTTACGGCTTGTGGTAGTAATGTTTCTTTTTCACCTAAGGGTGAAAATTTACCTGATGCTCAGGTGGGAAAACCATATTATAATGTTGTTGATATAAGTGGAGGTGGTGTTATAACACCAAATAATAATATAACTCCTGATGACTTTGGGTTATACATTCAACAATGCGAGTTACCTAAAAATAGAATAACGAAAGATACAGTATCAAGAAAAGATTTTAATTGTTTTATAATAAAAGGTATCCCTACCAAGACTGGTTATTTGAAAGTCAATGTGTCAGGAGCTGTTTATGGGCATATGTTTAAAAGTCCCACTCAATTTCATAAGATCTACAGCATAAAAGTCAAGGAATAATATAAATATCTGAATGGCTATTGAGTTCGCCATTCAGATATTTTTGTATGTTCTCTCAACATTATAAATATTCTGTCTTATTATTTTTCATAGTGTTAAAAATCATTTATTAAAAAATAAATTAACTATAAACACCATGAAAAAACTACTTGAATTACGTCAGCAAAAAGCCGATTTAACCCAGCAAATGCGCTCACTTCTTACCAAGGCCGAAGACGAAAAGCGCTCACTCAACGCCGATGAAGCCAAACAGTTTGACGAACTGCGTACTCAGTCTGATGCCCTGAATGCGGAAATTGCCCGTTATGAGGCTTTATCTGATGAAGAACGCAATCAGGCGAAGATTCAGCCGACCAGTGACAAACTCAATAATGACGAGCTGCGCAATTACATTCTGACCGGAGAAACACGCTCCTTGTCTACAGGTGTGCCCTCAGACGGTGGCTATACCGTTATCCCGGAACTGAATACGCAGATCATGCAGCAATTGGCTGATGAGTCGTAACCCTTCACCAGTCCCCCATTGACACAAAAATGTGATGTTTATCGCTTGATCCGCATTTCCCTGTTGCTTGATCCTGCCAGTCAGGTAACTTTTTCACCCATGAAA
>NZ_JBBMXH010000139.1:0-8011 GCF_037996725.1 Xenorhabdus entomophaga | reverse complement strand
TATAAGGATGAAACGTAAACGCGCCTGGATGAGAATTCAGTTTTTAGAACAGGTATTACAAGCAGGATTTTCTAACCTGAATGTTATTTGATCATTCATGCGGTTGCCCTGAGTGGGAAGCAGGTAGATATACTGTCTCGGCTTATTTTAATAAAAAAGGTAACTGTAGGAAAATGTATATTTCTATGATAAAAAAACTTTATTCTAATAAAATTTAGCCGATCCCGTTTAACAACTTGCAATTGTTATTTTTCTCTTGTATTTTCCCAATAATGAATAAAAAAGATAAATGTCGTAGGGTTCATATTTCCTTATGAAATTAAAAGAAAACTGACTGAAAATGAAAACTATTGGCAGTTTATTCAAGGAAGGCCATGTAAGGGAGCCACTTCGGTTAGAGATTTTGATACAACTATACGCAATTAACTTGAAGATGCAGATTTTAAAATCTGCATCTTCAAGTTAATTGCGTATAGCGATAATAATGAGGTGCTATAAATTTTCACTTATTGGGTGAATTTACGTTGTGCTATTTTTGCCTATGATTTTCATAGGCATCTATTCTAATTTTTGATCAATACCTTATTGGTGTAAATAAGGCATAAAATCATGGTGTTTTGCAGGCAATGATAAAAATAAATCTGAATATAATCGGAGCAGGAAGAGAATCAGAGCAGATAATCATGATGATTTAAAATGGTGGATTAATTAACATGAAAGGAATAATCAGGATTGGGGATAAAACTACTCATGGTGGGGCGGTGCAGGAAGGTTCCGGCGTGATGAAATTTTCGGGTATTGGCGTTGCCCGTCTTGGTGATAAAGTATCCTGCCCCGTCAAAGGGCACGGCCCGACTCAGATTGTTGAAGGGCATCCTACATTCAAAGATAATGGGAAACCCGTCGCTTTTCATGGGCATAAATGTGCATGTGGTTGCTCATTAATTTCTTCATTAGGTAATGCAACATTGAGTTAACTATGGCTATTGATCTCCTAAATATTCCTGATAAAGCAGACAGGAAAAAACCACCACAGATAAAAAGTTGGTTATATATACTCTCTGTTTTTATTGGCGGAGCCAGTATTGTCACTGCATTCTTTTGGCCAGAAGAAAAATCGATTAAATCACTTTCTTTCTTTTTATTTTCATTTACTTATCCTTTTGCTATTTGGTTACTGGCTTTTTTGGCCCGGCGTTTATATTTCGATCTCAATCAACTTTGGTCAGATAACTGGGATAGAAAACGAGAAAGACTGATTGAGCATGAAATAAACCGTGGGCAGAATTCGCTTTGTCATCTTGGTTCAGTTATCCACATCCCCGACGCATTTATGCAGGGAACGTTGTCTGAACAATTGGCAAGCTCTGTCATAGAAATGCCTAAAATTGTCGATGAATCCACAGGGAAAGTTATCCGCAGAAAATCATTCTGGTCAAAAATAGAGCAAGAAGAAGATCGGCTTTATGAAAGGATATTCTTATTATTGGCTGATAATGAACTTTCTTCTGTTTTAAGTAATGTCATTAAGAAAACCAATATTCAGGTTTGTCTGGATCTGGATGCAGATTTAACCCCTGCACAATATGAAAAAGTATGGGAAAAGGTTTGTAAAAATAGCCGGGTTACTCTTCCACTCAGTTACTTCTTTGGACAAGGTCTTGAAACCCTGGATCAATGGATTGACTCTTATTCTTCTCACGAACCTTTATTGGTTATTTCTGTTCATTTATCTGAGAGGGCGGATGATGGGCATGGTGATGCAGCAGTTGCCCTGTTAGTCACATCCTCTTCTAAAATAATGAGTGAAATTAGTGATGGTCAGTTATGTCGCCCTGAAAATTCATGCCAAAATGAGATTAATTATGCGTTGGCACAAGCTTTGCTATGGGGTAAAAGCCGGGGTGAAGATATCCAATATCTTTGGATATCAGGAATGGGCTGTGACAATAAAGCGCAAATAATTGCTGCACCATTAGGAGAAGCATTTCCTCATTTAACACAGCCAGAAAATCAAATTGATATTGATGGGAAAATAGGTTACGCAGGCGCAGCTTCTCCTTGGTTAGCAATAGCCATCGCACTGGAGTCAGCACAAAAAAATGAAAAGCCACAATTGATTATAAGTGCAATATCTCAAGAATCAGATAAGCTCTGGTTTATGGTGATTAAATAAATTTTTTATCCTGTTTCCTGAAATTTATTGAATCTAAGACGAAAGTTTTTCTTTTTTATTTTAATAACGATACAATATTGGAGTGAGTAATTATTATGCCTGAGTCCGCATCCAAATCAGGAAGGTCAGTTATTTTTCTCGCGACAGTTTATACCTTGGCAATATTACTGGTTATATTTGTCGGAGCTATGATATATCACTTCAGTATTAACCCAGAATTTCACATAAAACAATTGTTGATTTATGCAGGTTCTGTTTTCGGTATTTTATTGTTGCTTTTTCCCTTTTTTTTGTTGGCATGGAGTAAACATGCAGAAGTAAGTTTTACTTTATTATCTGGCAGGTCAAAAACTAAAAAAGAGAAAAAAGTTGAAGGTTCATCGGAATTATATCTGGATTTAAAACAAAGATTAAAACTTCGCTATGGCGCTTCATGGAAAAAGAAAATCCAAATCCTGATGGTTATTGGCTCCCCTGAACACGCCGAACAACTTATTCCCGGTTTAGTGACCGAACAATGGTTGGAATCTGACGGCACTTTACTGATTTGGGGCGGTAATATTACCGCTAATCCTGATGAACATCTCAGCCAGAGTCTGCGGCAGTTGCGTCGCTCCCGGCCACTGGATGGCATGATTTGGGTCACTGACCAATACCAACACCGCGTTACGCCGGAGGCATCGGCCTATTTGCGTCCCGTTTCCGGACAGATGCTGGAGACACTGACCCGTCACCTAACCCAGTGCTATCAGTCACTGGGCTGGCGTGTGCCGGTCTATGTCTGGTCCCTGCACCAGACAGTCTGGGACAATGCCCGTGAACAGGTCTCAGCACCGGGCTGTTTTCTATCACCTGCCTGTACACAGGATGATTTGCACGTCAGCCTGAATCAGTTGGTTCAGGCAATAACGGAACAGGGCACTCATCAGCTTATCCATAATCCTCGTCATGATTTTTTACTGACACTGGCCCATTTCCTGCGACAGGGCGGTAGCGAGAAAATCAGTGCTTCACTGGCCGTGTTCTTCAACCCATATCGGCCATTGCCTTTGGCGGGAGTGTTGTTCAGTCTGCCAGCTACCGCAGGCAAACGGACGGATATACATCACTGGAGCAAGGATAGCCGTTGGGACAACCTGCTGGCAGCCGTCCGGCAACTGCCACCGGGTTTACATCCGATTCGTCTGGGCCTGCCGTGGCATCGGGCTGGGCAGGGGGTTCTGGCTACTCTTATGATGGCTGCGGGTGCTGGGATGCTCATTTCCTACGCCAGCAACCGCCATCTGGTGCAGGAGAGCGCACAGCACCTTACGCGGGTCAAAGAGGCTGATGCCCCGCTGGCTGATCGTCTTCAGGCATGGTATGACCTGCAGGAGACCTTGTCCCGGCTGGAACACCGTGAAATGCACGGCGTTCCGTTTTATGCCCGTCTGGGATTGAGTCAGAACAATGAAGTGTTGCAGGCTTTGTGGCCCGCTTATACCCAACATGTGATGCCGTGGTTACGCGATGCGGTGGCGCAGCAGATGCAAAAAAACCTTAACCAGTTGGTTAAGCTGCCGCCGAACAGTCCATCACGCGCAGACGCGGCGAAGGGAGCTTACAGCTCCCTGAAAGCCTATCTGATGATGGGTAAGCCGGAAAACATGGAGGCGGCGTTTTTCCATGAGACGGTGATGGCGGGCTGGACATCACAGCCAGGAGTGCCGAAAGGGCTCTGGCAGGCCAAGGGATCGGAACTGCTGGCCTTTTATGCCCGTAATTTGGGTAATCACCCTGACTGGGTGGCAAAACCGAATGATGAACTTATCCGGCAGTCACGTACTGTGCTGGTACGGGAGATAGGGCACCGCAACGGTGAGTCTTCCCTGTACCAGAAACTGTTGCAGCAGGTAGCAAATCATTATGCTGATATGACGCTGTCGGATATGACGGGGGAAACCGATGCGGAGCTGCTGTTCACAGCGGAAGCGCATGTACCGGGGATGTTTACCCGCAAGGCGTGGGAAGAATCAGTAGCTCCAGCCATTGAGCAACTGGTGACTGAGCGTCGTGTGGAGATAGACTGGGTGCTGAGTGATGGCCGGAAGGCAGCGGGTGATGAGGTGTCGTCGGATATGCTGGAGGTGCGCCTGACAGAGCGTTACTTTGCAGATTTTTCCGGGGCCTGGTTGAATTTCCTGAACGGCTTACACTGGCGCCGGGCGGAAACGCTGTCTGATACTATTGATCAGTTGACACTGATGGCGGATGTCCGTCAGTCACCGTTAATTGCCCTGATGAATACGCTGGCTTATCAGGGCAAAACCGGCCGGCATAATGAGGCATTGTCGGAGTCGTTTACGGAGTCGGCCAAGTCGATATTCAACAAGGAAAAGCAGCCGGTTATCAGTCAGAAAGTGGGATTCAGTGGACCACTGGAACCGACGTTTGGCCCGCTGCTGGAGCTGCTGGAACCGAAGGTCGGAGCGCAGGATGGTCAGCACCTGAGCCTCTACAGTTTCCTGACGCGAGTGACACGTGTACGGTTAAAACTGCAACAGGTGACAAACTCAGCAGATCCGCAGGCGATGGCGCAGACAATGGCACAGACGATTTTTCAGGGTAAAGCGGTGGATTTATCCGATACCCGCGATTATGGCAGTCTGGTGGCGGCCAGTCTGGGACAGGAGTGGAACGGATTTGGTCAGACGGTGTTTGTATTGCCGATGGATCAGGCGTGGCAGCAATTACTGGCACCGACTGCCGAAAGCCTGAATGCACAATGGAAACGGGCGATAGTGGATGACTGGAATCTGGCCTTTGGTGGTCGCTATCCATTCAAAGCGGGAGGCAGTGAGGTTTCCTTGCCGCTGCTGGCGCAATACTTACGGGCGGACAGCGGGCGGATTACCCGTTTTCTGGAAAGCCGGTTAAATGGGGTCTTGCGGCGGGAAGGGAACCACTGGGTACCGGACAGCATCAATGCACAGGGGCTGAATTTTAACCCGGAGTTTCTGGCAGCGCTGAATACGCTGAATGCACTGTCGGATGTGGTATTTACCAACGGTGAAGCGCGGCTGGCATTTGAGGTGCGCCCGGGGACCGCAGGGGAAGTCATGCAGACGAATCTGGTGATAGATAACCAGAAGCTGATTTATATGAACCAGCGTCCGGACTGGAAGAAATTTGTCTGGCCAGCGGATACAACGGCACAAGGGGCGACTTTAAGCTGGTCGGGAACACGGTCGAGGACGCGGATTTACGCGGAACAACCGGGAACGTGGGGGCTTATCCGGTTGCTGGAAAAAGCACAGGTGACGCCGTGGCCGGGTTCGGGCAGCAGTTATCAGGTGAACTGGCAGACACCGGATGGCGTGATGTTGACCTATATGCTGCGGACGGAAGCAGGAGAAGGGCCGCTCGTGTTGCTGAAGCTGCGTAATTTTACTCTGCCGGACAAAATATTTGATTAATGGCATAGGTAAAATAATAAAATTGGGGTTTACCCCCAATTTTATTTCTTATATTTAGATTACAAGGAAGATTAAATAAAATTGTTTTGTTGAAAATATACCTTTGTTTTGTACTTTGCTTTTTATTTCTTGGGCAACTCAATAATTGATAAGATCAATATAGTACTTATATAGGATTTTAATTAAGAGGGAATGATGTTTAAGCGTATATTTCAAAAGTTATTCAGTAAAAAATCGTCGGTTATAGCTAAAAAACACCCTTCAGGTGCTACACCTTCATCCATAAGTAATTTAGGTATGTCAAACCATTCAGGCTCCAGTCATTACAGAACTGGCAATGATGATAGTTGTTCTTTCTCCGATAGCGGTGGGGATTGTGGGGGAGGAGGTGATGGTGGCGGTGATTAACCGTATCCTATTTCCAAGCGATAATTTGTTGGTTTCCATTTATATTTTATTTTGACGAATAAACGCCAAATCACTGTTTATTTATAAGCAATGATTAAAAAAAATAAAAATATAATTTAAGCGAAATTGAAGTGAGTTTTAAAATTGCAATTAGCAATAAATCCGGGTGAAACTTCGCTGTTTCTCCGATCTAATTTAGCGACAGAGATCACGCCCAATGAGTTTGCTGGATACATTATGTCAGTCTTGTTTTGGTGATGAGCGTACCAAAGCTAATGCACTGGCGCAAAAACAGATCGCCATCTGGGAAAAATGGCTTACCCCGATTACTGCTGCACAACCTGTTGGCAGCGATCCGGGTTACGATGATGATTTTGAACGGATGCGTGAAGAGGTCAATAAGCTCTCAGGTGCTGATACTGAGTTAATTTGTCAGTTAGCGGAAAAATTATTGACGACGGTCTGCAAGGATGTCCGCGTGGCGACTTATTACCTTTGGGCACGTTTGCACCGTGAAGGAGAAGAAGGATTCGCTGATGGATTAGCACTATTAGCTGGGTTATTAATGAAGTACGGGGAAGATTTGTTGCCCGCACGTCCTAATAGCCGGAAAGCAGCTCTGGAATGGTTATCTGGGAGTCGTGTTCTGGACAGCCTTTCTCTGTACCCTGAGGTTGGTAAACCAGAGTTTGAGCGCATCATCGCTTTACTTGAATTTATTACCAAACAGCTTGAAACATGGGATGAAAATCATCGCCCTCTGTTTGGCAATCTATATAGCGCCTTGGAAGGACGGTTGGTGCAATCAGGGGGCTGGAATGCGGTAGTTCCTCAGAATATCAGTGCCTCGCCTTTGCACGATATGGGATTGGGAACAGGGGCGAAATATGGGCCATCTATTGCAGTTCAGCCCATCCAGTCTGGTCGTGAATTGTTGGATCAAGCTAAATCTCTGGCTCATTACCTGCGTAATCAACCCCAAGGTTGGCTTTCTGCCCACCGGTTAATGAAAAGTGTGCGTTGGGATACCATTCACCAAAGCCCACCACAGGATACTCAGGGATGCACCCGATTAGCTCCCCCCCGAACTGATGCCCGTGCCCAGCTTAAGCGCCTCTATATGCAGCAAAGTTGGGGGGAATTGCTGGAGCAGGCAGATAGGCTTTTTGCCGAAGGGGTGAACCATTTTTGGTTGGATGTTCAATGGTATCTCTATCAGGCATTAAGTAAATCGGGCGCACCTTGGGATGGCTGGGCGGATATCATCAGACAGGATCTGAAATTGCTTTTACAGCGTTTACCTGGATTAGAAAAATTGGCATGGAATGATGGTACTCCGTTTGCGGATGATGTGACTGCTGGTTGGATCATGCAGAAAGTGCTGGATGAAGGGAAGGGATGGTCAGATTCGTCAGCCAGCTCCAGTGCTGTTACTGAAGAGGATGACATTTTATCCCTTGAAGCAGAGGCAATCGCACAGGCTGACAGTGATGGTCTTGAAAAAGCGATGGCTTGGCTGCAATCCCGTCCCGCCGTAACGACACCTCGTCAACGTTGGATGATGCGCTTATTGATGTCACGTGTGGCAGAGCAGTTTGGTCGAAACGATTTGGCGTTGCATCTGCTTAGTGAGCTGGATACCACGGCTGAGATCCTTACCCTTGCACAGTGGGAACCTGAATTGGTGTTTGAGATCAAGGCGCGTCACTTGCAATTGCTGCGCACCAAATCCCAGCGCAATGGCGCTGATAAAACCGCAATTACCCAGCAAATGGATGATCTGTTGGCTCAATTGGTCAGGTTGGACCCCGTTCGCTCAGTGGTGCTCTATAGCTGATGGTTTTTCGCTGGTAGTTTTTTCTTTATTTAACGCGATGCTCGACTTTAACATCCTATGACGTTGGCTTGTTGAAGCCAGTCGCGTTGACTTTTACCTTGTTTAAAATTGGCAAAAATGCCCAACGTATGAGAA
>NZ_JBBMXH010000138.1:0-8143 GCF_037996725.1 Xenorhabdus entomophaga | reverse complement strand
TTCGGTCAGTTGTTTATAGGTCATAGTGCATTTTCCTTTGGCGAGAAAGATGCCTACTATAGCAACTGACCGCCTTTTTCAGAAATTGCACTTATCATGCGAATCCAAGCAATAAAGAATGTAACTGCAAGTCAGATAGCAAAACTATGCACATCAATGAGTTATATAGATAATCTAGTACAATCCTTAGAATTATCTCATGATAAAGTTGAGTGCGCTAGTGGTGAGTTTGGCATTAATTTGAAATTTTATTTCAAAGAGAAGTATTCAAGTATGGTATTGTTTCCACCATATATACGCAATATAGATAATAGTATTCTAGTTGAATCAGCCGTGTTATCAGATGAGTTGTTTAATTCTGTGTTAAAAATACACAATGGAATTATTGCCTTTAATCAAATGCTTGGTCAGATTGCACAGTATGCCTCTGATAATAATAGAAAAAATATAATTAAATATGTTGAAAATGAATCTTTTGGCTCCCTTATTAAAGATATAATGCTATCATTTAAGCCATTTTCAGATGAGTTAAAAAACTATAGTGCATTTTGTTCGTTATATAAATCATTAGAGCGATATCTACACCCGTGACTTGATCTTTATATAGTTTGAAGTTTATCTCTTATGTGGTCACAATAACCAAAGAGGTAATGATTATGACCACAAAGAAACTGCGTGAGTCACCAGCCAGAAAACTAATATGACCGCAACAGATAGAGTAGTGAAGTTAAAATATGAACATATAAAAAATATTTAAATATCTTATGGACCAAAATAAGTTAGACCTTATGCTCCAACTTGATTATTTCACATGTCAGAGTTAATTTATTACAGCATTGATGTTTGCATTTGGCAGGACTAACCACTTTCTAAGGCAGAAGCTGAGATTGAAATTCCATTCTAATTATTACATAAGATATTTTTTATGAAAAATTAAAAGAGAATTTTAAATAGCCTCTCAAATTTCATATTATTATTTTAACTTTCATTAGTTTTTTATTATCAACATTCTTGTAGGGAGATATCTCCCTACAAGATAGATTAGTACACGAGGTTATCTGAAATTTTAAGAGTATCTTGCATAAAGAGAGTTAAGTGATTTTTATGTGGCTATTCTGGTACTTTTGTTCGAATTCTTGTTCAATTTGTTGGAATAATTTATTAAGCATTATGGACAAGCGAGCTTCTTCGTTGGGCTTTACTCTAATTCCTCCTAATGATGGCAATATGCTTTCACGCCCTCCAATTGAATGATAAGATGCATAAAAATCTACCTTTTCTGATTGACCTTTTGGATAAAGTGCCCAAACGGCTTGTATTGGTAAACGGCCATAGCTTCCGTCGGCTCTTTTTTGATGTAGGCCAAGTAAATATTTATTAACTAAATCAGGTAGTTTTTCATGTTTTATCCTATAGGCAGATGAAAATTTAGCATCTAGAATTAGTAATACTGGTTCTACAATTCCCTTAATCCATATGCGTAGCATATAATCAGGGCTTCGGTACTGCCAATCTTTGCCTTGATGTTCAATACAAACGTCTACAGGGTCACCTGACTGAGCTTTGTGTTTTGTCCATATTTTTGGTTCGTAGAAAAGTTCTATTTCCATTTTTCTTGACTCATTTGAAAAATAGAAATAATTATTAATTTCACTCATAGGGCGTGCTTTAGCTTCTCCACCGAATTTTGCTTCATTGTAATCACGCCAACTTTGTTCGAGTAGGTTTGCTCCTGTGTCTTTTAGTGCTGAAATTAGCTGTGTTAAGACAGTGAACTCATACAACGTACTTAAATGACGTAATCCAAATAGTAAATCTCCAATACCTATTTCTATGTTGTTAAATTCATACCATCTAGTTATTTTTTCGTATACCCTTAGATAGCTAGGTGTTCTAGCAACAAAAGAGGTTACGGTAGGTGGAATTGGTTTTAAGTCCATAGAGGGGGGCACAATATAACTAAAGTTGTTGCGCAAAAATCTTACACGAGAGACCAAATTATCTAATTTCTTTGAAAGCCCTTCTAGAATAGGTGTGCGGTATTTATTCAATATATGATCCAAGCTTATATATTCGCCAAAGCTTGAATTACTATTCTTTTCATTGTTTCTAATAGAATCAATTACTAGTAACTTTCTAGTTTTGGTTAATTTTTGCTCCATATGTGCTAAGTAACCATGAATAATTCTATTTTCGAGTAAATCTCTATTTTGAATAACTTCTTCCCGAACTCCTTGAATTATTTTGGTTGGATAACCTTTCATCCTTAGCATTTGCTCTTCTTGATGACAAAAGTGAATATATTCTGGATGTTGAGTAAGCCAAGTAATACCTTGTGACGAATTTGGTAAAGTACTTTTCTGTATTTGCAGTTCAGTTTCCCATCGTTCTCGAACTCTAGATAACAACTCAGGCCATACAGATTCGCAAAGTTTTATTCCATTTTGAGCTTCCACGATTAGGCGATTTATTGAATCTTCGTTACCTTTGCTAGTGTCGCCATTAATTTTTGAGCGTGAAAAGCATAGTGATACTATGCTTTCATAATGGGTATTTAAGTATTTAAGCATACTCTCAGCTAACTCCGCATTTACTAAATTAGCTTGGATGTCAACTAAGTTCCTAATGTGAATATCTACTTTTCTAAAAGTCAGAATTATTTCACTTCTACCTACAAAGTTGCGAAATGGTGTCCCGAAAATTTGTTCCTCGTCAAACAATACACACCAATATTGCTGATCATCAATTGATGTAGTTAATGACATTTCGTGAGCAACGTCTCCTATATATAATATAGGAGTCCCAAATTCTAGAGCTTTGTCACTTGCTATCAGTTGAATTCTTATTTGTGCATCTTCAGGAATTGACCAATCACCATGAACTGCATCTCCTTGAGTAATCAGCTCACAATGGAATCCTTCAAAGGTGCGTCCGGGATTGACCTCAATAGTTAAATCCAACATTATTTTTCCTTTCTAGACCACATAACGGTAGCTGTTAAGAGCTTCCTCGCCTTCTAGAATAATTTTACGAAGGCGTTTAGCAGACATATTAAGTCCATGTTTCTTTAATGTAGATTGCAGACGTTTCAGGCGTTCGGCAAAACTATCTCCATAGCCATTTAAGCCAGGTAAAACATGCTGAAGAATAGCTCGATCTAAAGCTGTAATTTGACCTTCATATTCAACTAATAAAGCTCCTGCCACCTCGACGAAATCAGCGATTAAATGACGTTTTCGGTAAGATATAAGAATCCGTTTTCCTAGTTCTTCATGGTCATCTTCAAGAATGGTGATAATTTCACTCATGATTGAATGAGTTTCGCCTGAGAGTTGAGCTCCATTTCCTTTAAATAAAGATAACCAATCTATTGCAGACACAGGCTCAATAGGTATTTCTCTTTTGGAACTAATGTTTCCTAAACGTACATCACTGATCACATCATCGAAAGGTATTACTGCGGCACGGTCAAGCATTCTTGGTGAAAGTGGTTGTACCGTTTCATCACTGTTCACTGTACCTACGAAGCGGATGTAGTTTGGTATAATAAGGCGTTCTTTTTCAGGATATCCAGTGAAAATTTCTCTTCTACTCTCACCATCAGCTAGGTCCAGAAAGTTACTGAAATAATGCTCTGGAGAGCTTAGATTCATTTCATCCAAGAGCAGTATAGAAGGAGGAACTTCTTCGGGATTTTCTTCCTGCATTGTTAATAACAATTCCCAAAGTCCTGTAGCTGCTGGTTGATAGGCTCCTGCAAGGCCATTGTAGTATCCCAATATATCATTTGAAGACATCCAGCCTCTCGATACGGAAATAGTGTGCTGTCTATATCCAAGATTCATAGCTTGACCTAGTCGCTTAATTAAACTAGTTTTTCCCGTTCCTGGTAGACCAGAACAAATGGTAAACTGGTTTTGTGCCAACGTAGTTACAAGATTTACTAGCTGCTCAGTGTCTAGATGTCTATTATAATGACGCAATGCTTTATCCAATTCTTCGAGGTATTCTTGTTGAGCCTTTACCTTATTGGAAGTATCCAAACGCCTAACTTTAGAGGCTCGAAAATTCCATTTTGTTTTGGATACCTTATTAGATTGTGTCATAGCTTCAAAGCCAGCTTTTATATTGATGAATTGCTCGGTCAACCTTGCTGAAGATTCTTTGATTTGAACTTTTAAATTTTTAAGTGAATCTTCGCTATCTTGTCTTATTCTTTCAAAAGAACGAAAATCATTCCTTTTTTGTTCTATTGCATCTAGTAATTCTTGATAAGTTTTGTATTCTGAATACTGTGATTTTAAGTCTGATAAGAGCTTTTCTCTATGGGAGATTTCGTTCTGAAGCTCGGCATGGCGACGCTTGAGTTCACGCATTACTTGCTCTTCTAGATCTGCTTTTTTCTTTTCTTCCATCTGACGAAATTCATTTTCCTTCTCACTTTTTTGTTGTGCTATGGATTTTAGGTCTTCTAAGAGAGATTGCCTTTTGTTTTCTAGTCTTTCAATTTCAATACGTTTTGTATTCGCTTCTTGTTCAATATTCTGAAGATGATTAGCTCTGTATTTTTCATAGAAAGCAGACTCATTTTTTTCTAAAAACTCTTCTAAGAATCGCTGTCCTTCTGGCATTTTTAGCAGCTCATCTTTTAATTTTGTTATGTTTGAGTCAAATTCAGCGACTTCAGCAAGTAAATCTACAGTACGCTGATATCTTGGTAGTTCTGCTTTGAACTGACGCCCATTTTTTACATTATTTCGAAGTACTTCTATCCCTTTCTTTGTTAGCCGTCCTCCAGCTGATCGAAATATAGAATCTTTTAGTAAGGGTTCTACATAGTTACGAAGTAGAGTCTCCGAATCCATGATATCAATATGATCTTTAGATGTAAGTTTATTAATAAATTGAGTTATATCAGCTAAAAATATTGCTGGTCGCTGTCCGAAAGTGACGTCAATAAGCTGTTCTTTACATAGTTCCCGCCCTAATTTCCCAATTATATGATCGCCTAATTTTTTTCCGGGTAGAGGAGTGGCTGGATAACGTAAGTTAACTTTATACCCATCCTCACCTTGTTCGGTTATATCATAAGAAAATGGACCTTGAATAAAATTTTCATTATCGATTTTTGTTGAAATCATAATGAGATTTGTGGAAGGTGTATGAGTCAAATGCAAAATTGGTTCATCTGGGTTAAAATCACCATGAGCGGATAAAACTTCAAGTAGATCTGTATTCTTAACTAATTGTACAGATTTATAATAAGCTATGTGACTTTGTTGGTTTCCTTCAGATTTATTAGCACGAGTAACCTCTGCAAGTAATAATTGGTGTGGTTCGTATTTTCTTTCTAATTCATCGAATGGGCCTGTAATAAAAACCTTTTCAGTGTCACAGAAGTGTTCTTTCGTGTTTATCGGTGCATATTGCTTGATCCCACTTTCATCTCGGAATTCCTCTATAATTACATCTAATTTTCCACGAGATTTCTTTTCAATAGAATCGATCCAACTTGCACCTAATGTGCCAATAACGTATCGGTACTGCTCTGTATTTTCTTTGTTCATTTTATCTTTGTCTCTGTCTCTGCTCTATTTTTGCTCTAGTCAATGTGATTCAAGGTTGATACATATACACAATATGAAGGGTTGAAAGCTGCTGAAAAACACGTATATGCACACAATACCTTAAAGACATAAATATGAAAATTAACTCTATTCAGTCTGTGATCTTGCCATAGAATATTATCCTGAAGATACGCTTATGGGATACATTTTTTGGAGTTTTATTTAGTTATGAATAAAAACGATTTTATTGATGCCGAAACCATTTGTGGAGCGGCTTCTCGGCCTTCCATGCGCTTTGTTCAGCCTCGCACGGAAAGTCAACAGAATATACGTGTATTACACCTTGTCCGAGAATCCTTAGTGAGAGATAAAGTGAAAACAGTCAACCAGATACACGCTTTCTTACTGGAATTTGGTGTCAGTATGCCCAGAGGGATCGCGGTGGTAAAACGGTTATCTGAGGTCATTGCTGAAAATGACTTACCTCCCTATCTGGTGAAACTGCTCAAACGCCTATATAACCGATAGTCTTTCTTATTGGGTTTTCGGCTATTTCTCTTGTAAGGAATAACCGCATTACCCCTTGTTGTCTCACATAACTCCTGAAGGATTCACAATCATAACCTTCAGATAGCATATATTGCTTTTTCATCTGGAACTTGTTTTGAAATTAGATGTTCCTCATACTTTAGTTAACAAATAGAGATACATCGATCGTAATATTTAACATGAGAAAACAGGACAAAACCATATAACCAACTTATAAATAACAGTTGTGTTAACCCACTTTGGGGCAAAAGCGAGTTAGTTGTACCAACTAAGACTCAATCTGACCCTATTGATGATCTGATCAAAATCCAATCAGACAGTCGGCTTGTGCCATATATAATCATTCACACCATGTTAGCTCATGCCGAGACCAATCATGTGCACCGTTCATATAATCATGCAATCATGCGACCTACCTTGATGAAAGGAAGGCAATGATGCAAGAATGGGTTGCTAATCTTAATAAGTGGTCTGGATAGGTAGACAAAGTTCCAGAGAATAGAAACTGGCTCTATATATGTCTAATCAAGTATATAGATAAGTTAGGATGCAGACAGTACTGATGCTTTTTGAATATGCCCTTCACAATGATTCAAACACGATAGTTCACGTAGATTCAGTGCCAAACGGAAAACGCTGTAACTGTGTTTGTAAGCACTGTGGTGATCCCCTCATTGCAAAGAACAATGGAAAGATCGTCACACACCACTTCTCTCATACTACAAAGGAAGAAAGCCGTGACTGTCAGATGACGCAGTTACATATAGCGATGCAACTACATTTTTCTTCGTTATCTGAAATTATTTTTCCAACAAATGAGATAACCATCGACGAAACAGATATTGTCGTTCCCGGCCTAACAACTGAAGTTAAAGAGTCAGCACTCGAATACAGGATAGGGCCCTACCTGGCAGACGTATATCTTGCGACAGATACTAGCAATGTAGCTATTGAAGTCTGCGTTACTCACAAATGTGACGAGAATAAAGAACAGTATTACATTGACCAACAGATTGATTCAATTGAGTACTACTTTCCTCTTGCTGAAGGTAATAGCATCTCTGAATGGATTTCTCTGGTAAGAGATAATCTCGTCGAGTACAAATGGATTTATCACTCAGAACTTGAAATTAAGAAAATCGAGTATTTTAAACAGATTGAAGAAGAGAAAAGGAATAAAAAGGCAGAAAGAAGAAACAGGGCTTTATTATCACTTCGGAAGGCCATATCTAGCAAAAGAATTCACTTACCCAGTATACATAAAGAGATGGAGTATATTTATACAGGACAATCTTACAAAGAAACACGGTTGATTTATCCCAAAAGGGATGTAACCTGTGACAAGGTTTTACTTTGTCATGAATCAAGTGACTATGCGGTAATGGAAGGATATAGCGGTAATCGCGTGATATCGATTATCTATTCTTTTACCGAAGAGATACCTACCCTAAATTATCAAGATGACAGAAGTATAGTTTGTCGTCATTATTCAAATGAATCGAATACACCGAAGTGGACTTGGGTTAAGCATCCATCATTAACTGCGAAATTTAATCAAATAAAGTTACAATTCATATCTGATTGCAAGCATATCTATCATAAAAGAGAAAGGATAATATATCTAAAGAATGCGGTGGACAGGCTTGCATCTGAATACTTAGATAATCGTCAGGCTTACTTTGACCGGGACTATCAGAAATGGAAAAGATGGATGATTAATAAAGAGCTATTTATACCTAGCCCAAATAAAAAGAGTCCTTCACTCCCTGACATCTTGAAAATGAAGAGAGAGTATCCCATGCTCTGGCCATTCAGAGCATGGGATATAATAGTGTTAAGTAATCTAGCAGAAATGGTGGATGCTTACCCTGTTAGCCAGAAGATATATTACCAGGATTTATTTATTGAACTCGCAGGAAAATATGATTTATCAGAACAATATCGATACTTATCGAAGGAGTTTAAAGAATTAAATACCTCTACTACTACCTTTGACTCACTTATTGATGAAGATAGTATGATTCAAG
>NZ_JBBMXH010000137.1:0-8537 GCF_037996725.1 Xenorhabdus entomophaga | reverse complement strand
TGCCGGACAAAGCCCCGCTGCCGGCAAAATGAAGGCGCGGCTGAATATTGGCAACCGGCTTATCCTGCCCGTCTCTTAGCACCAGTGTCAGGGTCGCCTGCTGCTGGTTATCGGCTTCCAGCGTGTCGGGCGTGGCACTGAATGTGGAGTGGCTTTCACTGACCACATCCGCCGGCAGCGGCTTAAAGATCACTTTGGCCGCCAGTTTGGGAAACGCCTTGCCGTCAATCTCCGGCGTCACCGTCCATTCACCGGTTTTTGTCCCGGCCGTTACGGTGGCAATATAGGTGCCGTGGTTGGCCGGATCTTCCTGAATCGCCCCCATCTTCGGCTCATCACCGGTGCCGGACAAAGCCCCGCTGCCGGCAAAATGAAGGCGCGGCTGAATATTGGCAACCGGCTTATCCTGCCCGTCTCTTAGCACCAGTGTCAGGGTCGCCTGCTGCTGGTTATCGGCTTCCAGCGTGTCGGGCGTGGCACTGAATGTGGAGTGGCTTTCACTGACCACATCCGCTGGCAGCGGCTTAAAGGTCACTTTGGCCGCCAGTTTGGGAAACGCCTTGCCATCCACCGCCGGTGTCACCGTCCATTCGCCGGTTTTTGTCCCGGCCGTTACGGTGGCAATATAGGTGCCGTGGTTGGCCGGATCTTCCTGAATCGCCCCCATCTTCGGCTCATCCCCGTTGCCGGACAAAGCCCCGCTGCCGGCAAAATGAAGGCGCGGCTGAATATTGGCAACCGGCTTATCCTGCCTGTCTCTCAGCACCAGTGTCAGGGTGGCCTGCTGCTGGTTATCGGCTTCCAGCGTGTCGGGCGTGGCACTGAATGTGGAGTGGCTTTCACTGACCACATCCGCCGGCAGCGGCTTAAAGATCACTTTGGCCGCCAGTTTGGGAAACGCCTTGCCGTCAATCTCCGGCGTCACCGTCCATTCACCGGTTTTTGTCCCGGCCGTTACGGTGGCAATATAAGTGCCGTGGTTGGCCGGATTTTCCTGAATCGCCCCCATCTTCGGCTCATCCCCGTTGCCGGACAAAGCCCCGCTGCCGGCAAAATGAAGGCGCGGCTGAATATTGGTAACCGGCTTATCCTGCCCGTCTCTCAGCACCAGTGTCAGGGTCGCCTGCTGCTGGTTATCGGCTTCCAGCGTGTCGGGTGTGGCACTGAATGCGGAGTGGTTTTCACTAATAATGTCGGTTAAGACATTACCGAAGATAACATTGATAGTTTTTATCTTCTGCCCATTCACTTCCGATGTAACAGATAATCTACCTTTGGTTTCTTCTCCCTTAAAAGGCCATTCATAGCGACCACTCCCTGATGACACCTCTTTCACTCTACCTATGGTCGGTTTTTTGCCATTACCATATAGAGCTCTGTCATCAAGTGCCAGTGTAAGATAGTCTTCTACTCCGGTAATAATCTGGCCATTCTTATCAAACAAATCCAATACAAAGAAACCTGATTCATTCGGTTCAATCTTTCCCTCTTTCGATACCTTGAACTGAGATTTATCCGTATCCACCATTTCCGCCAATGACGGGAAAAAATCAACCGTGGCAGAAGGCAATTCATGGTCATCCACTTTTGCCTTAATTTCCCATTTACCTTGTTTAGTACCAGACGTGGCACTCACTTCATAAATACCACTCCCTTCCGATACTTCTTTAATTTCTGCGCTCAGTTCAGGGTTTTTACCTTCGCCTTTTAGCCCGCTAAGTTCAGGCGTGAGCGTAATATGATTCGCAGCACCGCTGATAGGCCTACCGCCCTTATCGACCAGCTTCAACCGGAACACAGTTTGAGCTTTTCCATCCGCCACCATTGATTGATGGAGCGGCTCAAAACCGGAATTTTTCAGGTCAACCGCCAAAGCGATCACCTGTATCTGTGTTTCAGCCTGTTCGGAAGCATTGCCCTGATGATCATAGGCAATGCCGGATAGGATGTAGGTATTGTTACCCTTGCTATAGTATGGTGGCAAAGTCAGTACATAACGCGTACCACCGCGAACCTGCTGAGCCACCACGCTTTTGAACAGTTGATGAGCGTTCCCATTAACTGGCTGAACGGCCAGCTTTTCTGTCTGCTCCGGTGTATCCAGTTTCTCCAACTTACCACCAGCCGCCGCAAGTCTCGCCGTATCCCAGACAATCTCTTTCAGGCCATATTTGCTGCTGACATTGATATTCAACGGAAACACTTCACCGCCGTACCCACGAATCCGATCTTCCATCGTCAGGCGTATCAGATCTTTTTTACGATATTCCAAGACTATTTGATTATTACGATCAACCAAATCATAACGTCCTCCTTGCAAGGTACGTTTAAACGCCATTGCATCGGGATCAATCTGTTTTGACCACGGTGTGCCAAGTTCATAGTTCAGGCCGAAATTAAACAACGTTTCCCCTTTACCCTGTGCACTCTGCTTGCGATCTACTCCCAGAGTCACCAGCGGGATTGGGGTATAGTTAGCGCCTACGGTAAAGACCGATGGATTTTTCTGTCGATGCTCTTCGCTCAGCAGGCCAACCTCATTACCAAAATACTGCTCATAAACCAGCTTGCCTCCCAATTGCGGATAAGAGGGAAGGTAACCTTCGGCACGCAAGTCAAACCCATTAGCCGGACGTTCATCGTAATCTTGCAGTTTTTTCCCCGCTTTCCAGCCACTCGCCCGGAAATAGCCGTTCGCCCCGAATTTCATAAAATCACGGGCATATTCAGCACCAATGCCAAGACGGGTATGGTCACGGGTAATATCATGATCAAGAAAGGCGTTATAACCAAACATGCTGTTATCAAAGAAATGGCGCTGTCCCAAGCCAAAGTTAGCGGTGGTGCGGCTGTCAATGCGACGCAGACCAAACTGGGTAAAAGCCATCTGTCTTTTGGTGTCGTACAGTGGCAACAACATATCAAACTGGCTGCCTTCCAGATGCCCGCGTTTATCCACGTTAGCCTGTACTTTAACGGTGCCATAACGTTGCAGCCAGTTTTGCAAAGCTTGATTGGTTTCACTCACAGCCAAGCCGTGTAACTGGTTTTTTACACTGTCCACGACATTACCATTTTTCAACATGCCCGCCGCACGGGAGGCCGCCCCCGCCAACCAACGTTCAGTGTCATCTCCCTGCTTCGTCCGTAAGTTATCAAGAGGATGACTTTCCTGTGCAACACTGGGAGAATTGGCAGCCATTACTGAAGAAGTAAACGCGCCCGATATCGGGAAAACAACTTGGACCAGAATATTTATCCAGACTACCCATTTAATCCGGTAGCGCTGTTGATCTGTCCATTGCCTTCTGTATTCTTGTAGCATATTTAGCAACCCTTTTGATTAATACTATTGCTCTCAACTAATGTCACAAGCTGATAACATTCATGCCTGATTTTTATTTCTGATAGATGTTTAATTAAGGCAGATAAACAAGATCATTGTTTACCGTCTATGATGACAAATTATTTAATTTGAAAAATAAAAGCCTAATTCGATTACCTATATAAGAAACATATGATTAGATGATGAAAACCATTGATAATATAAATAACACTTTTACCTACATTAATTTATTTAATTAAAATCTGATAAAAAATCAAATCATGAGTGTTACAAAAAAATAAGATCATTAGAAAAACCACAAAGACAAAAAATAAACACAATAAAATCAACAAACTAAAAACAAAAATCCAAGCTCGCTATTTTTCTTATTTTTACTATTACAAGAATTAAGAGTTAACATTTGGTTTCTAAATGTCATCTACTTTCATTTCAATCCCATGCAAAAAAAAATGGAAAAATGGTACATTCAAAAACATCCTAAATTTAGTAATAAAACTTTCTTACCTTTATATTTAAATCCTACTCTTAGTAAAAAATTAAGACTTCACGACATAATTAACAAAAAGACGAAATACATACAGGAACCAATCAACTATTATTTTGTTTCACCTTTAAATAATCTTTTGCTGTTATTCAACATTCCTACGGCACATTTTCCCCTGAATAAATCTACGCATTACCGTACAATTCCCCCCATATTGTTTCATGTAAGTTACCCGGAGAACGGATGGACAGACGATTTGTTCAATCCCACAAAGAAGCACGTTGGGCAGTATTCCTGACGTTAGCTTATCTTGTTGGTTGGCTGCTATGTGCCTATTTACCCAGTGATGCCATTGGCTTAACGGGATTACCCCGCTGGTTTGAACTGGCTTGCCTGCTGCTACCCGCCTTATTTATCATCCTCTGCTGGTTGATGGTAAAGTTTATATTTAAGGAAATTCCACTGGAGGATGTTGATGCAAAGTGAAGTGATTCTGCCTCTCGTGGGATATCTGGTATTGGTTTTCATACTGTCAATCTATGCCTATCGCCGCCGACAAACAGGCGAATTCCTGAATGAGTATTTTCTCGGTAATCGCTCCATGGGGGGTTTTGTACTGGCAATGACCATTACAGCCACCTATATCAGTGCCAGCTCATTTATCGGTGGCCCCGGCGCCGCTTATAAGTACGGGATCGGTTGGGTATTGTTATCCCTGATCCAACTGCCAGCAATATGGCTCTCACTGAGCGTACTGGGGAAAAAATTTGCCATCCTCGCCCGCCGTTACAATGCGGTCACGCTCAACGATATGCTGTATGCGCGCTATCAGAGTCGTTTTCTGGTCTGGTTTGCCAGCATCAGCCTGCTGGTTGCTTTTGTCGGTGCAATGACAGTGCAATTCATTGGCGGGGCGCGTTTACTCGAAACTGCTGCGGGCATCCCTTACGATACGGGATTGTTGATTTTTGGTGTTTCAATTGCCCTGTATACCGCCTTTGGCGGCTTTCGGGCCAGTGTCCTCAATGATGCCTTGCAAGGGTTGGTGATGCTACTGGGAACGGTGTTACTGCTGGCAGGCATTATCTACAAAGCCGGCGGGTTATCAGCGGCGATCACCACTTTGCGTGCCATTGACCCGAATCTGGTTTCACCTCACGGAGCGGATAATATCCTTACAGGGCCATTTATGGCGTCTTTCTGGGTATTGGTCTGCTTTGGCGTCATCGGGCTGCCACACACCGCTGTGCGTTGCATTTCCTACAAAGACAGCAAGGCGGTTCATCGCGGTATTATTCTCGGCACCATCGTCATGGCAATCCTGATGTTCGGCATGCACCTTGCCGGCGCTTTGGGGCGGGCGATCATTCCTGATCTGACCATCCCCGATCAAGTTATCCCAACCCTGATGATCACCGTACTGCCGCCTGTCGCTGCCGGAATTTTTTTGGCTGCGCCTATGGCTGCGATTATGTCCACGATTAATGCCCAACTGCTGCAATCTTCGGCCACTATCGTCAAAGATCTCTATTTAAACCTGTTTCCGCATCAGATCAGCCAAGAGAAAAAACTCTCACGTATCTCCAGCTATTCCACCTTACTTTTAGGTGCATTGCTGCTATTGGCTGCATGGCGCCCACCTGAGATGATCATCTGGCTGAACTTGTTGGCATTTGGCGGATTGCAAGCCGTTTTCCTTTGGCCGCTGGTGCTGGGATTATACTGGGAAAAAGCCAATGCCCACGGAGCCATCAGTTCGATGCTGATCGGTGCCACAAGCTATACTCTGCTGGCAACGTTTAATATCCCGCTTCTCGGTTTCCATCCCATCGTGCCATCACTGTTGCTGAGTTTACTCGCATTCGGAATAGGCAATATGATGGGTCATAAACACACACAACAAACCGCTGCTTCTCAATAAACGCAGTGTGATTTTATCTCCACAAAAAGAGAATTTTTATGCCTTGGATACAATTAAGACTTAACACCACGGGACAACAAGCTGAAGCACTCGGTGATGAGCTAATGGAAAGTGGCGCAGTATCAGTGACTTTTCAGGATAGCCACGATACCCCGATTTTTGAGCCTCTGCCGGGCGAAACCCGTTTATGGGGCGATACCGACGTTATCGGCCTGTACGATGCTGAAATGGATATGAAGGCGGTTGTAAGCCAACTGGAACAGCTTCCACAACTGGGCAAGAACTTCATCCACAAAATTGAGCAGTTAGAAGATAAAGACTGGGAACGCGAATGGATGGACAACTTCCACCCAATGTGTTTTGGCAAGCGTCTGTGGATTTGCCCTAGCTGGCGCGAAGTGCCAGAACCTGATGCCGTCAATGTCATGCTTGATCCGGGTTTGGCGTTCGGGACAGGAACTCACCCAACCACTTCACTGTGCCTGCAATGGCTTGATGGTTTGGATCTGGCGGGAAAAACTGTTATCGACTTCGGTTGTGGTTCCGGCATTCTGGCTATCGCAGCCCTGAAATTAGGCGCGAAACATGCCATCGGTATTGATATCGACCCACAAGCCATCCAAGCCAGCCGGGATAACGCTGAACGTAACGGTGTATCCGACCAGTTAACCCTTTATTTATCTAAAGATCAGCCTAAAGACCTCGAATGCGATATCGTCATTGCCAATATTCTGGCTGGTCCATTGCGTGAACTTGCCCCTGTTATTGGCTCACTACCTAAATCAGGTGGATTATTGGGCTTGTCTGGCGTTCTGGCAAGTCAGGCTGAAGGAGTTGCCCAAGCCTATGACAATGAATTCATTATCGATCCGATAGCTGAACAAGAAGAATGGTGCCGCATCACAGGGATTAAAAAATAATCACTTAATGCCTATGGAAAAGCGAGATTATCCACTAAAATGATCACCCAGGAGGTCAATTGGTGATAATCCGCTCTCTTTGTGATTAGAAATATAAGTAATAATAAATTTCGTCAATAACTCGTAACCATATGTTATTTAAAGATAATTAACCATTTTTGAAAAAATCAACTGGAAAAAATCCGTTATAAATATCGATTCGCTCAAAGTTTGGCCTTTCATATCTTGTGAAAAATGCGTAATATACGCGCCCTTAGTCACAGTTGACCACTCTTTCTTCGCCTATGCGTATCGGACAATACCAGTTGAAAAACTGTCTTATTGCGGCCCCTATGGCAGGCATAACAGATCGCCCGTTTCGATCTCTTTGCTATCATATGGGAGCAGGAATGACAGTCTCAGAAATGCTTTCTTCTAATCCTCAGGTTTGGAAGACGGATAAATCTCGGCTGCGTATGGTTCATAGCGACGAACCCGGAGTGCGTTCTGTACAAATTGCCGGTAGTGATCCCGATGAGATGGCGGCGGCGGCGAAAATCAACGTCGACAATGGCGCTCAAATCATCGATATCAATATGGGGTGTCCAGCCAAAAAAGTGAATCGCAAGCTGGCAGGCTCTGCATTACTGCGTTATCCAGAACTGGTTGAAAAAATCCTTTCTGCGGTAGTCAATGCGGTTGATGTGCCTGTTACTTTGAAGATTCGCACAGGATGGTCACCGGAAGAACGCAACTGTGTAGAAATTGCCCAATTGGCCGAGCGTTGTGGTGTTCAGGCTCTTACGATACATGGCAGGACACGAGCTTGCCTGTTTAATGGCGAGGCTGAGTACGACAATATACGGACAGTTAAGCAGACTGTTGCCATACCAATTATTGCTAATGGCGACATTACTGACCCGCTAAAAGCCAGAGCAGTGCTTGAATACACTGGGGCTGATGCCCTAATGATAGGCCGCGCTGCTCAGGGAAGACCCTGGATCTTTCGGGAAATCCAGCATTATCTGGAAACAGGAGAACTGCTGCCACCGATGCCACTTGGCGACGTGCAGCGTTTAATGAACGAGCATATACGAGAACTGCACGATTTTTACGGTCAAGGCAAAGGAGTTCGTATTGCACGTAAGCATGTATCTTGGTATCTCAAGGAACATGCTCCTGCTGACCAGTTTCGGCGCACATTCAACGCCATAGAGGATGCCAGCGAACAGCTGGAGGCGTTGGAGGCATACTTCGAAAATTTTTGCGTAAATAAAGAAAAGAGCTGACAGAACTATGTTCGAACAACGCGTAAATTCTGATGTACTAACCGTTGCTACTGTAAATTCACAAGATCAGGTAACTCAAAAACCTCTGCGTGATTCAGTTAAACAAGCACTGAAGAACTATTTTGCTCAACTGAACGGTCAAGACGTTAATGACCTGTATGAGCTGGTACTGGCTGAAGTAGAACAGCCACTGTTGGACATGGTGATGCAATACACCCGTGGCAACCAAACCCGCGCAGCACTGATGATGGGCATCAACCGTGGTACTCTGCGTAAGAAATTGAAAAAATACGGCATGAACTGATTCTAGTCCAGTAACATGTTGTTGAAGAAGCACTTTCTCTTTTGAGGAAGTGCTTTTTTTCTTAGAATTACCCCTCCGATTACCCCACCGAAAAATCCTCAGCATAAACACTCACAGAACAACATGAGTACCAAAGAAAAATAAGAATTAGATGCGTTATAGAGGTCAGTACACCAAACGTTCCAGGGCAAACGGGTCTAAATTGACCAACATGGTGACTCGATACATTGAAATAGGACAAGACCACTATTTATTTGTGATTTATCATCAGCACCCTGTTAATGATTACGGTAG
>NZ_JBBMXH010000136.1:0-8898 GCF_037996725.1 Xenorhabdus entomophaga | reverse complement strand
GCGTTACCATTTCGGGAATCCCTCGCGGTGATAGATTTCAAAATCCGCATGCTGTGCTGTGTCATTCAGGGCTTCGGCGATCCTTGGCAGATACATCAGGGCTTCACCGATACGGCGTAAATCGTCCCTTGCCTGACAATCAGCATAGTTTTCGTTGTCTGCTGACCAGAAAGCCAGTTCGCCCATTGCGGACATCGCCGCCATCACTGCACTGTGTGCACCGTCTGAATGCTTACGTAAGTCTTTCAGTTCCTCAGTGTCCATAGCGCTAAAGTTGTTGCGTACCAAGTGGTTATAGATATCAGACATAATCAGGCTCTCCCTGCGTAGGTGTATTCTTTAGTGAAACGGCTTACTGGCATGATGCACGGGTTGTTGTAACCATCACGGACAAACGTCACGCGATTAAAGGCGACTGACAGCACCTGAACGGTTTCCCCATTTTTATGGGTGTAGTAGTCATGGGGGGCAGGGTTAGACATGGTTCACCCCCTGAACGGTAGACATATCGCTACGGTTGAAAGGGGTATCGATACCGATATTCCTTGGTTGACGGGAAACGAATATCAGTGAGGGAATGCCTGCCAGCAGACGGGCTTCTCCCTCGCTGTCCGCCAGTACAGTAATCAGGCGCACCGGGTGAATATCCACCAGCCGCTGAGTGCCAGATGCAATTAGGAATGTAAATTTAAGGCGAGTTTGGTTATGCTGTGGGGTATCCATAGCGTAAGCCTCCTTTACGTTGTGGTTAGAGGCTCCGCGTGGACTGCAATCCAGCGGAGCTTTGTTTTTATTGAATGCTGCAACATCCAACTGGCACCCAGTATAAATACAAACTGGCACCCACTTCAACCTTTTTTTTAGAATTATTTTTGTGTATACTGGCACCCATAAGTAAATATGGAGACCAGTAATGACACGTGATAATGTCAATAACAAATCACAAAAGATGAGTGCACGAGTGCCACATGAGGTAGCTGATAACGTAGAATCGTTAAAGGAACCGGGGGAAAGCACGGCGCAATTTATTGTCACCGCATTACAGGGTGAAATCAAACGCCGCCAGCGCAAAACCAAAACATCATCTGAGCAATAACTAACCTCGTCAAAATTATTGACTTGGTTAACTGACCCACAATCAGTAGAGCAGTTTACTAATTGATTTATCCAGTAAAGCAAATGTACTTTACGCCAAAGGGTAGCATTCACCGTGCTATCCTTTTCTTTTTGCACTCTACTAAATGATGACCACAAACTTTGCGCGTCGCTAAAAGATACGAGCAAATTTTGCACTCCTCTTAAAGAGGTGTACAAATTTTGTGAGTCAGTATTACTGCTCTGCAAATTCTGCGAGTAACTAATAGTTACGCACAAATCTTGCGCAATCCCTGATGAACTGGGCAATGTCCGATTTTCGGACATTGGATTTTGCATACCGATATTATCGGCGGCCAAAGTGACGGCCTCGGACAAATCAATGGCTTGCTGTAGATGTGACTGAGCGAAAAATTTCTCTAATTGATTTATAACCACCCCGAAATTATCGGGGAGCCTCAGAGATTGAAGACCCCTTAGCCTCAAGGAGTCACCAGCAATAATTGGATTACTTAAAGTTATAGAATTGCTTCCGTGCATCATTTTACTTCTCTCACTTCAATACCATTAGCCGTATATCCCTGAACCCGAACGCCCTCGACACGGTGACGTTTTTTGGTCAGAAAGCGGATGTGATCGGTATAGACATAGAGCCATTGACCATCTACAGCAATGCGCTCAAAGGTTCTGGTTGGTCGTTTAGTATACTGGACAAATGGAGTTATCTTATTGTTTTTAAAAGGTTCTTTTGGGCGCAAGGGGGTATCTTTCTCTTTGTGCCGATAAACCCAGAAATCTTGATAACTGCCTGTGATTTTTCTGGTGCGAGCCTTGATATAACCCAACCGCTTCATGAGTCGGCTAAATTCTGCATTGTCCTTAATTACCTGTGTGATATACACCAACGACTCACTCCTCCAGCCTTTCGCCTGATAGCACTTCGCCAATTCATGATGGTGTTGTTTATTGAGAATGGTGTATTTGTCTGGCTGGTTTGGATTGCGGTACAAGATCCAGTTATCAACCGCTTGCTTTCGTTGTTTTTGCTCAATCAGTAATGCGAACGTCGCTAAAGGTGTACCATCTTTACGGGTGTTATATTCAGAACTGATTGAAGCGATGATATTTAGGGCATAGCTATCAATATCTTTTAGCTGGACAAATCCATAATAGTTACCACTATTCAAATGGTTAACTGAACACACCTCTGAATGATACTCATAGGACTGCTTATCCTTTCCTGTCAGCCCTGTATCACTTTCTGCATCGTGAACCGATACACCGGAATTAAGCCAAACTAATCCTTGTCCATTGTGACGTAATCCCAAATCAGTGAGTGTACAAATACCTTTGTTAATCGATGACCAGTTACCGGAAATAACCGCTTTGCGAATAATTGAAATATCATCTTGACTATTTTCAGAGTGAGCGAAGCCCTGACCATTTAAGGCCACCTTTTTAGATGTCATATTTTTACCCTGTCTTAATTAATTTGATTTTCGGCTATAGGGGTTATTTACGTTCTCTACTGTCGGTAGGTAATATAAATTTTGACATCACCTCACCACGAGATTCAGCGATGCGTTGTGATATCCAGTCATCTATTTCTGACTCAATAAAAGCAACTGAACGAGTACCGATTTTGACTTGTTTAGGGAATCGGTTATCTGCAATGAGTTTGTAGATCCATGCCTTGCCGTAACCGGTTCTACGCTGAACTTCGGGTAAGCGGATAAGATTTTCTTTAAGTGGTGTTATTGCTGGCATATTGCACTCCTGTTATCGAGTCCTTGATTTACCTTAGTGGACGTTTGTTGATGACAGGGAGAATATACAAAACTTATTTGGCGTTTTTCGTAATATTACAAACTCAGATGTAATATTACAGAACGATATTTTTTAACCAGCCTGATACCGTGTTTCCTGATGGTACGGTAAAACCTTTACTTTCAAGATCAAGCTTTATCTCACCATTATCAATATGGGAGCGTGGATTATTAGCGATATCCTCCCCATAATGAGCTGCTATTAGTGCATATATAAACTCTGCTTGTTTATTAGTCGTTTTAGATGATGCTTTTTTGCTGGCTGGCATACATATAGATACAAATTCATCTATATCCTCTTTTTTAATTGCAAAATATGCGTTTTCTGGCAATCCGATGCATGGAACAAAACTGTCATAAAGATTACCTTTAATCTCAGCGTTTCTTATTTGCTCAAATCGCTCTATATGAGCCTTAAAGAATCCATTTTCTTCTTCGCTTTGAGACTGAGATAATTTCACCAATTCGATCATTTCTCGTTCAAAGTCTATTTTTTGGACAACCTGAAACTTTTTTTCACCATCTGCCAATATTATTCCTTTAGTCTCATATAAAGATCTTTTGGGTTTCGGTAGCCCTTGCTCTTCACTGTATTTTTTTTCTGCCTCGTACTTAATAATTCCAATATGCAAAGCTGACCAGATGCCTTCAGTAAAAATTATTTTTTCACCAATTGGTGTTGCATGAATAATAGGTGTATCAGTCAACAGAGCTTCTTGACTAAGAAGATGAATGTTTGATGTGATAGCTGTCTCTGGTTCGCTAAGTACATGGGACAATGTTTTACTCGTGATTTGCACTTCACGTATAAAGCAGCAAGAGTGAAAAAAGATTGATGGTTTCAACTCACCGTCAGCAATCAGGCGAGCTACGTCAGAAACACCGATATCATCATTAAGTGTTTTTCGTAAGTATTTTGCACATTCATTCAGGTTTAACCATTTTCTTTTCCCCAGTATATCCAACTGCCAACCCCCATGATTTCCATGTCGTTATTTTGTTGTCTACTGAGGTTAATTTTACGTTTTAATCATATAGTTGCAAGTGTACAAAATCAGGTAGTTTTGTGGATAACTATTGAATGGTTTTTCCATTGTTGGCGTAATCAAAGGGCTTGGATGATTATATTTATTAATATTTTAACTAGTCAGATCCCATGAGCATCAAGCATGTTTCTTAAATTTACCGTGAATGACATTATCACCGTTCTCTAATGCTTCCATATAATCCGCATACCATTGCATCATTTCCCGGCGCCCCTCTAAATATTGGGCATGGTTATACGTGCCGCGAATAGAGTTCTTATCGACGTGGGCAAGTTGCGTTTCGATCCACTCAGAGGGGTAATTTTGTTCGTGCAAAATAGTACTCATCGTGTGGCGGAATCCGTGGCTCGTTGCTTGTCCTGTGTAGCCAATTCGCCTAATTAATAAATTTAATGCCATTTCACTCATAGGCTTATTTGCATCATTCCTGCCTTGAAAAACATACTTGCCTTGTCCTGTAATCGGTTTTAGCTGTTTTAAAATAGCAATAGCTTGATTTGATAAGGGAACAATATGAGGACGGCGCATTTTCATTTTTACAGCAGGTATTTCCCATTGCTCTTTATCAAAATCAATTTCTGACCATTCAGCTTTACGCAATTCACCAGGACGGGCACCAATTATCATTTGTAATCGCATCCCCATTTTTACAATAAAACTTCCTGTATAGGCATTTAAGGATTTATAGAACTCAGGGATTTCATCAACAGTTAAAAATGAATAATGTTCTTTTTTATGTGGAGCAAAGGCAGACACTAAATCAGGTGCGGGATTATACTCAGCTCTTCCTGTCACTATTGCATATCGCCATACCTCCCCACAGCGTTGACGCACTTTTCTGAGTTTCTCAGTCGCCCCCCGATCATTCATTCGTGATAAAACAGACATAAGCTCCATTGGCTTAATTTCAGCGATAGGTCTATTGCCTATATAGGGGAAAACATCGTTTTCAAATGTTTCCATCATTTCTTTGGCATAAGAGACTGACCATCTGTCTACACGTTTCTCATACCATTCACGCGTTATGTTTTCAAAGGTATTTTCTATCAAGTTTGCTGCGGATATCTTTGCAGATTTTCTTACGTCGCTGGGATTAATCCCATTAGCAACTAATTTCCTTGCTTCGTCACGTTTGGTTCTGGCCTCGGTGAGTGTTACTACCGGATAAACACCTAATGAAATCATTTTAGTTTTACCCGCGAATTGATAACGATAGCGCCAGCCTTTGGAGCCATTGGTATCAACCAATAAAGATAGCCCGTTACCATCCGCCAGCGTATAGGCTTTTTCTTTTGGTTTGGCTCGTTTGATTACCAAATCTGTTAGCTTCATATGTCACCAATATTGTATAGAAGAAATGTATAAGGAATCTCTATACAAAAAACTATACAACAAATTGTAGAGATTTAGGAAGACGGTTGTAGACTTCGAGAGATCAGAGTTTCTCGTTAGGGTTTGATTTTTCTGGAGGTTGTAGGTTTTAGTAGACGTTGAGAGAGGTTCGTTTGGTGCCCCCTGCAGGAATCGAACCTGCAACTAGCCCTTAGGAGGGGCTCGTTATATCCATTTAACTAAGAGGACAACGGAAACAAGTATACCTGTTTTTTTTGCCGGAGATAAGGTATAGCGAGCTGTTTGCCTATATAATCACCACTCTTTTTGATTACCATTAATGAAAGATTGGCAGTATATTTAACATATTGGGTACATTGACCAGTATGCACTGTGATAGTCGATGTCTAAAAGTAATTATGTGGAGAACAATATGAAGTATCGTCTAAGCGGGGTTGCTCTTTCAGCAGTCTTACTTGTGGGATGTGCCAGTTCATCGAATACAAATGAACAAGGCCGCTCTGATCCACTGGAAGGGTTTAACCGCGCTATGTTCAACTTTAATTATGATGTTCTCGACCCTTATGTTTTGCGACCTGTTGCCGTTGCGTGGCGTAATTATGTGCCAATGCCTGCGCGAAATGGTATTGGAAATTTTACGAGCAACCTTGAAGAACCAGCTAGTATGGTTAACAGTTTTTTACGTGGTGATATTCATGAAGGTGCAAAACACTTTAGCCGTTTCTTTTTAAACACTCTTTTGGGTATGGGGGGGCTTATTGATGTGGCTTCCATGGCGAACCCTAACTTGGCAAAAGAAGATTCAGCGCGTTTTGGTAGTACATTGGGGTACTATAATGTGGGTTATGGCCCGTATGTTGTTCTGCCGGGTTATGGCAGTTTCACACTGCGTGATGAAGGCGGTAACTTTGCGGATATGACTTATCCTGTGTTGAGTTATTTCACCGGCTGGATGTCAGTAGGAAAATGGATGTTTGAAGGGATAGAAACTCGTGCCCGTCTTCTGGATTCTGACGGCCTGTTAAAGAATTCTTCCGATCCTTATTTGATGATGCGTGATGCTTACTTTCAACGCCACGATTTTATGGCCAATGGCGGTAAATTGGAGCCAGAAAAAAATCCTAATGCAGCAAGTATTCAAGATGAGCTAGATTCTATTGATTAATCAGGAAACTACAATCGAAAAAGGATAGCAAATGCTATCCTTTTTTAGATTATGGCATTCAGTTCTAACG
This sequence comes from Xenorhabdus entomophaga, assembly GCF_037996725.1. Lineage (NCBI taxonomy): Bacteria > Pseudomonadati > Pseudomonadota > Gammaproteobacteria > Enterobacterales > Morganellaceae > Xenorhabdus > Xenorhabdus entomophaga. The sequence goes on along the minus strand of NZ_JBBMXH010000136.1, from coordinate 2,343 downwards.
AATATTAGAACGTGTAGTTAAAGTTCACGCCATATAACCATGCAGTTCCTTTGGAATCGAACTCATAAGGAGTATTGAATCCTTTCTTCTGAATGTCATCTGGCAGTTTTTCGCTAACATGTACTTTTTTGCCGCGCATATAGGAAACACCAACATCTACAGAAGCATCTTTATTGAATGCGTAAGTGGTTCCCACGCTTAACCAGAAGCGATCTTGATCAGGGATAGAAATAGAGCGATTTTGAGCTGGTACTGGGCTTTCATCGAAAGCGATACCGGTACGGAATGTCCAGTTATCGTCATAGTAGTAAGTTGTACCGAGCGAGATACGGTAAGCATCACGGAAGCCTTCATGCTTCTCAAATGCAACGTTACCTGTATCATTCCTTGTTGCTTTTAATTCCTTAAACTCACTCCAGCCTGTATATAAGAAGCTATAATGGATCGCCCATTGTGGGGCAACACGGTTATAGCCAGAGAATTCCCACATATCAGGTAGGTTCAGATCCAGCTTACCTTTGACTGTTTTACCGTTAGTACCACTTTCAAAGAGTGTTGGGATGTATGGCAAATCATTGCTGTAATCACCGCTTTTGAACTTAACTTTGACTTTTGAACGGTAAGTCAGACTATAGCGGTTATTTTCGTCATATTGATATAGAAGTCCCGCATTCCAGCCATAGCCCCAATCCTTACCTTCTAAACGCCCGCCTTCAGCACTAGCTGGGATTGAAATATGTTCAAGAGCTTTATTACCAGTGGCCTTTCCGAAATCGTTTAGCTGTTTGGTAGCCCTTGGGCCTATTTCACCCATATGACGAACAATTTTGGCATCGGCATAGACAGCATTGACACCCAAGCCAAAGCTGAACTGATCATTAAGTTTGTAAGCACCGCTTAGGTTTAGGTTCACGGTTTTAAGATCAGTTTTACCGCCAATTAGGCCAGCCGTATAGTTATTGCTGAAATTGGTTGCCAGGCCAAAATTGGAAGTCGCAGATGCACCGACAAACCACTGATCATTGATTGGGGTAATGAAATGCAGGTTTGGAATCCAAGCACTTGGTGCGATGTTTTTAGCATCAGTACTCTTGTTGCCGCTTAACGGGGATTTACCTGTAATGTCAACATATGGCTTGACATAAATTAAGCCGCTGGAGAACGATGGGCGATCAAATAAGGTCATGGCTGCAGGGTTACGACTGCCAACGGTAGCGTTTTCAGCGATGACACCTTCCCCAGAAAATGCACGACCTAGTCCTGATGATGAATACTCATTCAATTGAAAACCGGCAGCACTAGCGTTGGATGAGATAACTGCAACCGCCACTGCTAATGCTGAACGTGTAAATAGGTTTTTCTGGCTCATAACCAAAACCTCATTATTTAATTATTATTTAACATGCTACTCAAGTAGCTGAGAGCGCGGGATTGTAGAGTCGATTTGCCACAATGACAAATCAGACCAGTGCACGAAGTATAGGCTTGATAATAGAATATGTTGCAAGAATGTTTTTAAAATATAACCAAAATGATTGCTGAAATGGGACTTGCTTAACAAAAATACGACAACCAGTGTTAATAGAGTGTAAACGGAGATTTGTTAGCGTGATGAGATCAATAAATAGTGAGATAAATGCTGGTAAACAGTGTAAATACTGGTTATCGATAGTCGTGACCACGTAAAATTATCAGCAAGTTTTTACTGTTGGAGAAATAAGAAATGCCTGATGCAATTAACCGCTGTAGTGTAGAAGAAACGGCTGCTTGCTGTTGTGTTGATGTAGGAACTGTCATTGATAATGAAGATTGCACTGCTTCTTATCAGAGTGTTTTTGCCAGTGAGCAAGAAGCTGAAATCATGCTTAATACTTTGATTAAAAAGGCAAAAGAAGTGGAATCAGAGCCATGTGTGATACACCATAGAATCGAAATGGTTGATGGTGGAGCACAATTATCTGTGGATTTCACTTTTAGTTGTCAGGCAGAAGCTCTGATCTTTCAGTTAGGATTGCGCTAATCTACTCTGAATAACCGTTTTCCCATTGTTTTGCTATTTCAAACAGTGGGAAAATTGATTGTCATCTATTGTAGATAATGATCTTTTTTTATATTTCGATCGCACATTCTCCATTCAAGTTGTATAAATTAACGCGATGCTCGACTTTAACACCCTATAACGTTAGCGTGTTGAAGCCAATCGCGTTGTCTTTTACCTTGTTTAAAATTAGTAAAAATGCCCAACGTATGAGAAAGCAGTTTTCTGGCTATTCGATTACTCAAATGCCACAGATCCCGCGCCCAGCACTTCTCGATAGCAAATTGTCCGGCAAGTTGACCTAT
>NZ_JBBMXH010000135.1:0-9078 GCF_037996725.1 Xenorhabdus entomophaga | reverse complement strand
TTGTCACTTTTTTCATGTCACGTTGCCAGAAAAAGCGAAAGAATTGACGACTCGACTGACTGACAATTTTCAGATTTTAAAACCTGCATCTTCAAGTTAGATTGGTATATAGGAGATTGAAATCAATAACGTGTATGTCATATTAAGTAGCGAATAAGGTGGCGTATGGCGGAGGTAAGCTTGGAAAGAAAAAGCTACGCGAGAAGGCTGTATGAAAGAAAGCTTGTAAATATGAGGATGAGGTATGCGAAAAAAAATTATGCTATGCGATATGTCGCGGGGCAGCCTGTAGAACAAGTTTTTCCTACTTCTAAACAACTATTAGCAGAAGCCGCGTTGCCGCGTGGGGAACCGATTCTTGCCAGCAATAATGAACTTTCTATCGCTATTTGGAATATCTATAAGCAGCAACGCCCATTATGGAAAAGTGTCCTGACTTCTTTAGCCGAGAAGAGCGATCTTATCTTATTGCAAGAAGCGCAAACGACCCCTGATTTATTGAAATTCATTACAGCCAGCGGCTTGGTTGCAGATCAAGTTCCTGCATTTGCCATACCTCAGCATCCATCGGGCGTGATGACATTGGCATCTTCTTCACCTGTTTATTGCTGTCCACTTCGCGAAAAAGAACCCATACTCAGGCTATCTAAGTCTTCATTAATCACGATTTACCCATTACCCGATGAACGCCAATTGATGGTGATAAACGTGCATGCTATTAACTTCAGTCTTGGTGTCGATGTTTATCGCAGGCAGCTGGACAATCTTGGTATCCACATAGGGCTGCATGACGGTCCCGTTATTTTTGCCGGAGACTTTAATGCGTGGAGTCGCCAGAGATTAAAAGTTCTGGCGCGTTTTGCTCATCGTATGCAGCTTGAAGAAGTGCATTTCGATGATGATCACAGGACGATTGTTTTTGGTAAGCCGTTGGATTTCGTCTTTTATCGTGGACTAAAAATCCTGAACGCAACAGTTTTAACGACAGTCGCTTCTGATCACAACCCATTGATTGTGAACTTCTCTCTATAACTGATAAAGAAAATAACAGGTAGTTATTGATTGGAGGAATAAAAAAGCGCCGGAATTTATCGACGCTTTTTTTAATTTATTGATTGGAGGGGAGTGTTGTCGATTGCTTCTTCTTCACACCAAAGAGGTAGGCCAGCGTGAGCAAAATTACCCAACCTATTCCAACGTATAAAGCATCTCTCGTTTGCTCAAAATAACCTAACAATGCGATGATACTGATCATGAAAACGATCGTAATAGCCGGGGCAATTGGCCACATTGGAATTGGAAATTTTAACGTCTTGATTTCTTCCGCACTCATTTTGCGGCGCATGGCAACATGGGAAAGCAAGATCATCAACCATACCCAAACCGTTGCAAATGTAGCGACAGAGGCGATAAGAATGAAAATTTCTTCAGGGATAAGATAATTCAGAACCACGCCCAGTAACAGAATTGATATCATGACAAGAACAGTCATCCACGGCACGCCATTGCGAGTCAGTTTCTTGAATGACTTAGGTGCTTGTCCTTCTTGGGCCATACCGTACATCATCCTGCCTGCACCAAAAATATCACTATTAATAGCGGAAATGGCCGCAGTAATCACTACGACATTCAGAATATTTGCGGCTGAATTAATTCCCAGATTGGAAAAAATTTGTACGAATGGGCTTCCTTCCTGACCAATTTGATTCCATGGATAGATACACATCAGAATACATAGGGTCAGGACATAGAAGATCAAAATACGAAATGGAACAGCATTGATTGCTTTAGGGATTGTATTTTCGGGATTTTTCGCTTCACTCGCGGTGATGCCAATGACTTCTATACCACCAAAGGCGAACATCACAATAGCAAAGGACGCTATCACCCCACCGATGCCATTTGGCATAAAACCGCCGTGCTCCCATAAATTGGAAAACCCGGTAGCATGTTCAGTTGCTTGCCCGAAACCGTAAAACATAATGGCAATACCACCTACAATCATAGCAATGATGGCGGTGACTTTGATGATAGAAAGCCAGAATTCCATTTCACCGAAAATCTTTACATGGCATAGATTCAGGGCACCAATAAAGCATACAATTCCCAATACCCAAATCCACTGATCAACATGAGGGAACCAAAGTTTCATATATGTACCGAATGCGGTAATATCAGCCAGACAAACAAAGAGCATTTCAAGAATATAGATCCAACCCGTCAGAAAACCGGCCAAAGGCCCCAGATAATGGCTGGCATATTGTGAAAAAGAACCGGAGACGGGATGATGAACGGCCATTTCGCCAAGTGCTCTCATCACAATAAATACGGCAGCACCGCCGATTAAATAGGCTAGCAACACAGCGGGGCCAGCTTGCTGAATCGCTGCTGCTGAGCCGTAAAACAGCCCCGTGCCTATTGCAGAGCCTAAAGCCATAAAGCGGATGTGCCGCACGCTTAGGCCCTGTTTAAGCTGATTTTCATTATTTTGCATTCGTTATTCCCATCTATCCTTTCATGCCAGAGAGTATTTTAGGCATACGATGCCCTGTCTGGCTTGAGATGCCAGCAAAAGCAACCCAATACCATACCATAAAGATGGATGTTCGCGGGATAGATATCTGTAATAATAACGGGTAGTTTAGTAAAACCAGAGTTTTTTTATGATTTACCCAATAAATGAAATCTTTCAAACCTTACAGGGAGAAGGGGTGTTTACCGGTGTTCCTTCGGTCTTCATTCGCTTGCAAGGATGCCCGGTAGGGTGTAGTTGGTGTGATACCAAGCATACATGGGAAAAAGAGGCTGATAAGCAGCAGCCTATGGAAAACATCTTACTGAAATCGCAAGACAGCGATATCTGGGGCGTGGCGACAGCGAAGCAGCTACTTGGCATATTCACTCGTCAAGGCTACAGCGCGCGTCATATCGTGATTACCGGAGGCGAACCATGCTTATATGATCTGCGTCCTCTGACTGAAACACTGGAAAGTGAAGGCTATCAATGCCAGATAGAGACAAGTGGTACACACGAAATTCAGTGCTCTGAAAAAACATGGGTGACGGTTTCGCCGAAGGTAAAAATGCGTGGTGGATATCGGGTTTTGCCTGAGGCCATGAAACGGGCAAATGAAATTAAACATCCTGTGGGGCGGGAGCGCGATATTGAAGCATTGGATGAATTGCTGACGATGCTTGATGGCAGTTCCGCCCCGATAATTGCTTTACAACCCATCAGTCAGAAAGAAGAAGCGACCCGCCTGTGCATTGAAACGTGTATTGCCCGAAACTGGCGTTTTTCGATGCAGACTCATAAATACTTAAATATCGCCTAAAATTCATTCAGCACCAGACTCTGGTGCTGAATCCTTACTCCCCTCGATAGATACAACCTGCGCTACAGGTTTCTTTCACCATTACGGCACTGAGTTGGGATAATGTCGGTTTCAGCCGTCCCCATATCCACTTGGCCAGGACTTCGCTGGTTGGATTTTCAAGCCCGGGAATTTCATTGAGATAGTGGTGATCAAGCTGTTCCCAAATGGGTTTAAAAGCCGTTTTTACATCGGCAAAGTCCATAAGCCAGCCGCTGAGGGGATCGACTTCTCCGGTAAGCTCCACGCGTACCATAAATGAATGTCCATGCAGGCGTCCACATTTATGCCCCTCAGGAACATGTGGAAGATGATGCGCTGCTTCAAATTGAAAATCTTTAAAGATAGTTGTAATCATGATGCGTTCCCCGATTTCAAAAGGCCGGCTATTCTACCTGAACTTTGTGCGCTTAACGTGATTTTTCTGGAGGAATAAAACACAGCGCTTAACAACTTTATCGATATATTAAATCTGTAAATAAAGTTAGGCATTTTGGTTATGAGATATTGCGATCCTTTCTTTAATTACTCATCCTATTTTGGGATAACCTGATAATTAATCCATGTTTATGATTGCTGTACTTTATTTATTCTACCGGCATGGATATTCGCTATAACAAAGGGCACTGGACAATGACCGCAAAACCACCTTCAACTGTATTATTACCTGTTTCTCCAGAACAGCTATCACGCCTGCAATCAGCAACGAGTGATTTTTCATCACACCAATTAGCTTGGTTATCCGGCTATTTCTGGGGAATGGTGAATCACCAGCCACAAACTGAGGTGGAGACGCCCGCTGCATCTATGCAGGAAACAGTAACCTTACTTTCTGCTTCACAAACAGGTAATGCCCGTCGTTTAGCTGAACAACTTAGAGATTCATTATTGGCTGCAAATCTCAATGTGAATTTGATTAACGCAGGTGATTATAAGTTTAAGCAAATTTCCCAAGAACGGATACTGATTATTATTGCTTCGACGCAAGGTGAAGGTGAACCAGCAGAAGAGGCGGTAGCACTCTATAAGTATCTCTATTCCAAAAAAACACCATCAATGAAAGATACGGTTTATGCGGTATTTGGTTTGGGAGACACTTCGTATGAAAATTTCTGTCAGGCAGGAAAAGATTTTGATAACCGCCTGAATGAGCTTGGCGCTCAGCGCTTATTGGATCGTGTTGATGCTGATGTCGAGTATCAAGAGCAGGCCGATCAATGGCACTGCCAAATCACAGATATTTTACAACAGCGCCTGTCAGTACAGGCAAAATCAGCCACCTCGGTTCAGTCTGTTGCAACTCAGGCGATATCAACTGCACAAACGGATTCAGTGAGTGCGACGTATACCAAGGAAGCTCCCTTGGCTGCATCGCTGTTGTCCAACCAAAAAATCACGGGACGTGGCTCTGACAAAGATGTTCGCCACGTTGAAATTGATTTGGGGGATTCAGGGCTGACTTATCAACCAGGAGACGCTCTTGGCGTTTGGTTTGAAAACGATCCCGCTTTGGTGGATGAATTAATAGCCCTGCTTTGGTTGGAAGGTTCAGAACAAGTTAATGTGAATGGCAAATTACTTCCACTGCGTGAGGCTCTGATAAGTCATATAGAGCTGACTCAAAACACCGGCATAATTGTTGAGAAGTATGCCACATTGGCGAAAGATGAAAAGCTGCTGGCATTAGTGGCTGATAAACAGGCATTGCAGCAATATGCTCAGGCAACGCCGATTGTGGATATGGTCAGAAGCGTTGCTGCACACCCTGAAGCTCAACAATTTGTTGATTTACTGCGCCCGCTGACACCCCGGCTCTATTCCATCTCTTCTTCACAATCTGAAGTTGAAAATGAAGTCCATATTACCGTAGGGGTGGTTCGCTACGACATAGAAGGGCGGGCACGTACTGGAGGTGCATCAGGTTATTTGGCTGATCGCTTGCAGGAAGATGACGGCATCCGCGTTTTCATCGAAAAAAATAATAATTTTCGCTTGCCCGCTGATCCCAACACGCCTGTCATTATGATCGGGCCGGGGACGGGCATTGCTCCATTCAGGGCATTTTTGCAGGAGCGTGATAGTCAGGGGACAGAAGGTAAAAACTGGCTGTTTTTTGGCAATCCACATTTTGTTGAGGATTTTCTGTATCAGGTTGAATTCCAGCGTTATGTGAAAGATGGTTTGTTGACTCGCATTGATTTGGCATGGTCACGGGATCAGCAACATAAAGTATATGTACAAGACAAACTACATGAGCAAGGAGAAGAAGTCTGGCGTTGGATTCAGGATGGTGCGCATCTGTATGTTTGTGGCGATGCTAATCGTATGGCAAAAGACGTAGAACAAGCCCTATTGGACATTATTTCACAACATGGTGGCATGGATGCCGAGCAGGCTGATGAATTCTTGAGTGAATTGCGCCTTGAGCGTCGTTATCAGAGAGATGTTTACTAACATGAGCAATGTGAGCAAAGAAAAACAAGGGCCTTTGATCGTTGAAGGTAAACTTGCAGATAGTGAGCGTATGAAGCTGGACAGCAATTACCTGCGGGGAACCATCAGCGAGGATTTAAAAAATGGGCTGACAGGTGGGTTTGAGGGAGATAATTTCCTGCTTATCCGCTTTCACGGCATGTATCAGCAAGATGATCGTGATATCCGGGCTGAGCGCGCAGAACAAAAACTCGAACCGCGCCATGCCATGATGCTGCGTTGTCGTTTGCCGGGGGGGATTATTACCCCCAAACAATGGCTGGGCATTGATCGTTTTGCGACAGAAGATACGCTGTACGGTAGCATTCGATTGACCAATCGGCAGACGTTTCAGTTTCATGGCATTTTGAAAAATAATCTTAAACCTGCGCATCAACTGCTGGCATTGATGGGGCTGGATTCACTGGCGACAGCCAACGACGTTAATCGCAATGTGCTGTGCACATCCAATCCCGTGCAATCTGTTTTACACCAACAGGCTTATGAATGGGCTAAAAAGATATCGGAACATCTGCTGCCACGGACTAACGCGTATGCTGAAATCTGGCTGGATAAAGAAAAAATTGCGACAACTGATGAAGAGCCGATCCTTGGCAAGACTTATTTGCCTCGTAAATTCAAAACATCAGTAGTGATCCCGCCACAAAATGACGTTGATCTGCATGCCAACGATATGAACTTTGTTGCTATTGCGGAAAATGATCAGCTGATCGGCTTTAATGTGTTGGTAGGTGGTGGATTAGCCATGACTCACGGTGATAAGAAAACATTTCCCCGTTTGGCGAGTGAATTTGGTTACATTCCCCTAGAGCATACATTGGAGATTGCAGAAGCCATCGTGACAACCCAGCGAGATTGGGGCAACCGAACTGAGCGTAAAAATGCCAAAACCAAATATACCCTTGAGCGCGTGGGTGTAGAAATGTTCAAACAGGAAGTTGAAAAGCGTGCTGGTGTGAAATTTGAAGCTGTCCGATCCTATGAATTCACCCGTCGGGGCGATCAGATTGGCTGGTTAAAAGGCATTGATGATCAATGGCACTTAACCTTATTTATCGAAAATGGTCGTTTACTGGATTATCCTGAGAAACCGTTAAAAACAGGGATCGCAGAGATTGCAAAAATCCATCAAGGCGATTTTCGCCTGACTGCCAATCAAAACCTGATTGTGGCGGGCATACCGGAAAGTGAAAAATCGCGGATTGAACAAATTGCCCGCGCTCATGGCTTAATTGATGATGGTGTGACGACCTTGCGTCATCACTCTATGGCCTGCGTTTCATTTCCGACTTGTCCATTGGCAATGGCCGAAGCTGAACGTTTCTTGCCGGCTTTTGTTGACCATATTGATGGATTGATGGAAAAGCACGGTGTCGCTGATGAAGAGATCATTTTGCGTGTCACTGGCTGCCCTAATGGATGCGGCAGGGCAATGCTGGCAGAAATAGGGCTGGTGGGTAAAGCGCTTGATCGTTATAACCTGCATTTGGGAGGAAACCGCATTGGTAACCGAATTCCCCGCATGTACAGGGAAAATATCACATCAGCAGAGATCATTGAGATACTGGATACATTAATTAGTCGTTGGGCATCAGAGCGTCTTGCCAATGAATGTTTTGGTGACTTCCTGATCCGCGCCGATATCATTAAGCCGGTACTGAATTCAGCCGTCGATTTTTATGACTGGCAGGAGGCTGTATGAGCCGATTGAATCTCCCAGAGCTGACGGTACTAACTCTAGAACAGCAAATCACAGCATTGGCTGATATTAATCAACAACTGGAATTGCTGGATGCTCATGAGCGCGTGAAATGGGCACTGGAACATTTGCCCGGCGAATTTGTGCTTTCCTCTAGTTTTGGTATTCAGGCAGCCGTTTGCTTACATCTTGTGACACGGGAGTACCCTGATATTCCCGTCGTGCTTACCGACACGGGGTATTTATTTCCCGAAACTTATCAATTTATCGATAGACTGACCGAAAAACTCAACCTGAACTTGAATATTTTTCGTGCAGAGCACTCTCCGGTTTGGCAAGAAACGCGCTATGGCAAACTGTGGGAACAGGGAATAGAAGGCATTGAGCGTTATAACCAAATCAATAAAGTTGAGCCGATGAACCGTGCGTTGAAAGAATTGAAAGCACAGAGTTGGTTTGCCGGTTTGCGTCGTCAGCAATCAGAAAGCCGTGCTAATTTGCCTGTACTGGCAATTCAGCGAGGTGTTTTCAAAATCCTGCCAATTATTGATTGGGATAACCGCCGTGTACACCAATACCTGACTCAACATGGCCTTGAGTACCATCCATTGTGGGAAGAAGGCTATTTCTCTGTGGGGGATACCCATACGACGCAAAAATGGGAACCGGGCATGAGTGAAGAACAAACCCGCTTTTTTGGCCTGAAGCGTGAGTGTGGTTTGCACGAAGGCTGAACTGGCTCCTGAATTCTTATAGAAGTGGCCGTTTAATCAGGCCACCTCTAAACTAAAATTTGATTACATAAAACATAAGCACTAACATTCTCAGATACTGCTGTTAACTTGGCATCGTGTCGTTATGCCAAAAATCAGCTATCACAATGCCCTTCCTTTGCAAGATGAACATCTGCCTTAGATATTACCTTTTTTCCTTCGTCCTCTGGTGACACACTCAAACCGGCACCACCAACAAAAACTCCCATTTTTATGTATTGTCTTATGAAGTAATTTTTTCCAGATTCAGTAAAAATATGCAGGTCATTAGGGGAGAATTCTGATTCGGTAGATATTTTATGGTTTTGGTCACCTGATACCTGTGTGTAGAAAAAAGTTTTATCCGCTGTTTCTCCAATACACTTCCCATCAACATAAATATCTTTTTTAAGAGACTTACCGACAAAACTATCGCGGTAGATATATAAACCAGATCTGCCCTGCTCTGGAGCAGAGAAACTTTTAGCTTTTACTGCTTCTTGTTCAGTTGCAAGGGGTACGCTGGCACAGCCACTAAGAAGCAAAGCGCCAAAAAGAGAAACAGATAAAAATAATTTTTTGGTATTCTTCATAGAAACAGAACCTTTTATATAAAAGTAAAAGAGCTTCCGACCTGATCCAGAAGTACTTTAACGCGATGCTCGACTTTAACATCCTATGACGTTGGCTTGTTGAAGCCAGTCGCGTTGACTTTTACCTTGTTTAAAATTGGCAAAAATGCCCAACGTATGAGAAAGCA
>NZ_JBBMXH010000134.1:0-9184 GCF_037996725.1 Xenorhabdus entomophaga | reverse complement strand
TCGGTGGTGGAAACCTGCAAACAACGGGGATTATCGGCACTGGATGTACTCAGTGAAATCGCGACAGCGGTGACCCGAAAACAGCCCTATCCGGATGTCTTTAATCTGCTTTCCTGCTAGTCAATACAGGGCTGGTGAATGGTTACGCTTTCACGACTGTCTCTAATTATCGTTCTGAGAGTGTCATGAAAAAGTTGGGGATGATAAGGGATGAAAAAACGTTTTTCCACCCTGCATTAGCAGAAGATCACCCATTGAGGGAGCATGTCTTGTATCGGATTCGGCGTTCACATGACGAGTAAAACGCGCTAAGCATTACAGGCGGAATATTCCTGCGGAAATTGCAAGTGAGCGCCATTAAACGCCATCAAGGTTATCCTGATGGATAGAGATAACCTTGATGGAAACCGTTTTATGCCGGATTTTTATTGTCTGGAAATGACCAGAGCAACGCGGCCGATAAATTGAATGTCGCTGATTGCACAATCAAAAGTGACATCATTATCACTGACACGAATCTTACTGATAGGGATTTTGGCAATCTTCTTGATGCTGTGCATGCCTTCAATATCCACCAGCCATAGGCCATCCTGGATATTATCTTCCTGAGTATCCAGCAGATACCATGCAGAACCATCATCAACAACCAGTGGATTTTTGAGTTCCTTGGAAATTAATTCACTATCCAAAATCACAGGGGGAGCTTCGTTTAGCCTGCCTCCTGACAGCTTTACACGAGAGATCGACGGAGCAATGATATCTTCCAGTCGCTCTGTTTTCTTTTCACTCTCTCCATCTGGAAATATTTCTCCCTGACCCGTGCTCAGCCACAGCAGTGAGGCTCCGGTTTCGAGATTGCACTGGATGATCCAATCCGCCGGAAAACTATCACGAAGGTAGCGGTTTGCCATCGTGCTTTTGGAAACTCCCAAATGGTCACTTAGGGCCTGGCGTGACTTAAATCCATATGCGCGGACAAGACGTTCAATAGCAGGTCTTCCCCCACTATCGGCCCCCATTTTGATCTCAATATTGGTATTTTTCATTGACAGTACAGATAAGAGCTATTAGTATCCCATAAAAGTTCTTGAATTGAGATCTTTGATGGGCCCAGATTGGTTAAGCTGAAAACCAATAAGAGATATTGCATCATGAACGCCCAGATTTCAATCTTTATGCCCCATATAAAAATATTTCAGAAATGGTATTGAGAATGGTCAGAAAGGATTCTGTAGGAAAATGTTGAGGGAAAACATGGCGAATACTGAGAAAGAAAAATTTGCCCAAATAAACCTCGGACAGCGGCTGGAAGGATTGAATCATTTGTCGAGAATTCGGGCAACGTACTGGGGTGACGATGAAAAGGAGTTAAATCGTTTTTTTGCTGATATGCGTGATAAAAGGGACAGCCACTACGAAGAGAACAAGCGGGCGTTATCCGCCATTCTCTATTTAGCGAATATCCCGCGCTCCCGCCACGACAGTGAATTCAACCACTTTACCCAAGAGGAAAAAAGAGCGCTGATCAAGGCGATGAACCATATTAAGGTTGTTGTTAGTCAGTTTCCAAAGTACCTGACACTATCTCCCGGTACGCCCTAATTAACACGGTTTTCTAAACGCAGGTTTTGAGACATAGCTGAGACATAGCTGAAACATTGCTGACATATGGCATGAGTACGCCAGGCACACGCATACCTTCAATAGGGTGAAATTGATGAATAGTGATCTTACTGCTAATAAACATAATGGTGATTACTCTATTGCTAATCACAAACAAACTGCTATGTTCCAGCCGAACATACCGCAAGGTGTTTCAATGGCAGAACGTTTATTATGGGAAGTCAACGCAGACGATCATCAATGGCGTCACCAGTATATCGGGCAGATGCCGGACTTTCTGGCGAAATATTTCAGCCGCCGTTATGTTGATATCTTTCACCGTTCAGGCCGCCGTGATGCAAATTCTTTCCTGCGAAAAACGGTCGGGCAAAATGTTTTGCCACGATTACAGTTAGTAAAGAAAAGATACCAATTCAACCATTATGTTTCTGGTATAGCGCCTTTTCCTTTTATTGCGCAACTGGAAAAGGTGGCGACATATGATCGTAAACAACTCTTGAAACTGGCTCATGAAGTAGCCGTTTTTATTTCCGGCAATTATGAACACTATTCTTTAGCGTACTCCCAACAGCATCTACCAGCCTCCTTTGAAGGGGATAATGAGCTATTTTCCCGTGTTGCTAAGTTATATGAATTGTTGGCAAAGCTGACTTTGCAATGTAATACGAACCCGCCTTATTGGAATCGTTTCAAGCGTGGGCGTAAAGCGCCATCTATAGATCAACTCTGTTCGGGGATGTTACGCATGATGTCAGCCCGCTGGTGGTATTGCCGCTTAAAGCGCCTGCGTGATGTTCAATCTGAGCATATGGCGATTGCAGTCGGGCAGGTACAGCAAGCTGCTTCTCCTTATGTTTCACGGCAAGCACTGAGGGAATGGCTGGAACAAAAACGGCGTAACCGTGAATTCTTCAAACATTTTGATTTGGAAAATGAAGAAGGAGAACGAATTTCACTGGCAGATTCGGTTGTTCATAGTAATGCTAATCCCGCGATTCGGCGTTGTGAGTTGATGGTAAGAATGCGCGGTTTCGAAAATGTCGCTGATAAAATGCACTGTGTCGGGGAATTTTATACTATTACGGCTCCTGCGAAATATCATGCTGTTCAGCATCAGGGGGGATTTGTCAAATATTGGGATGGCGCTACGCCGAGTGATACCCAGCGTTATTTGTGCGGTGTTTGGGCCAAAGCTCGTGCTGCCATTGCCCGGGCAGGGATCAATATATTTGGCTTCCGCGTTGTGGAACCCCATCATGATGGTACTCCTCATTGGCATATGGTGTTGTTCATGCTACCCGAACATTTGCGGCAGGTCAGAGAGATTCTTGGGCATTATGCCTGTCAGGAAGAGCAGAACGAACTAAAGAGCGATGACGCTAAAAAAGTACGCTTTGATTATCGGGCGATAGATCCCAATAAAGGCAGTGCAACTGGCTATATTGCCAAGTACATTTCCAAAAATATTGATGGCTATGCACTGGAAGAGGAAACTGATCATGAAACCGGCGAATCCTTGCGCGATATGGCGAAATCAGTGACAGCCTGGGCGAGTCGTTGGCGTATTCGGCAATTCCAACAAATTGGAGGCGCTCCGGTTTCAGTTTGGCGCGAATTACGTCGCCTCAGAGAAATACGTTTGTCTGATACCAAAATCAATGCGGTTTTACAGGCAGCCGATGAAGGTAATTGGGCTGCTTATACCCAAGCACAGGGTGGGCCGTGGGTTGCTCGTCGCGATTTGGTTATTCGCCTGTCTTACAAACATATCCCGTTTGGCAGTCCTTATGGTGAAGATGTTCACTCCATACAAGGTGTGACATCACCATTTCTATCCAGTATGGAATTTATCTGCACACGTATTCATCAATGGAGCATAGTTCCTAAAACGAATACAACTTCTACACCAGAACGGATTGTTTATAAAAGAAGCAAAAAATTCTCATCTTGGAGTTCTGTCAATAACTGTACGGATGAACAGTTTCAGTGTTATCGGGATCATAGAATTCACATAGTGGAAAAACCCACCAAATTGGCAAATTTTTCTGCTAAAACAGCAGGCAATAGTTATTAACTATCAAATTTAATCACCAAAAAAGGTAAAAACTACTTTAAATTTAATCTTATTACGTGTACTGTATATACATACAGTTTCTTATATGGAGGCAGATAGATCAGTGGAATCTCTTATGGAATCATTGGTAGCGCAACGTATCAATTTCATTGCTCGAATGGCAACAAGTTGCGAATGCAATCATGCGGAAGACAAAGAGCTGGCACTGGTTTGGATAGCGGAGCTATCTGCACCTTATGAAAAAAGGTTTAATAGTTACCAAAGTAAACTGGATGGTGACTTGTTAGATAATGAGGTGACCAGTAACAAAATGTTAAGGAATTCAGGTTCGATAGAAGAATAGATTTAGCAGGAGAAAAGGATGCGCATAGAAATACTTTTCGATAAACGAGCTAATGTTTCTGAAGCAGTTATGTCTGCACTTGAAAATGAATTAAGAAAAAGAATATTACCACACTATCCTGATACACATTTTAGAATTGCAGTCAGTAGTAGCACCTCCGTAAGAGTGACAGGGACAAAAAAAAGCAGCGAACAAGAACACATAATGGAACTTATTCAAAACGTCTGGGAGGATGATAGCTGGCTGCCGGATTAAATATGGCGGTTCATAGATATCCTCCAATAGATCTTGATAAGATAAAAAAACAGCACAAAGGCAGGCGTTATTTCCTGCCTTTGTGCTTACTGAAATCAACAAAATTGCTATTCATTTGTATTATCCCCCTAACAATCTCATCTCATTGAGGCATTTTTCCGATTATTCGATCATAACTCTTCTATTTACTGACTATTTTCTGCAAAGAAAAAGGAGAGTGTATGCAAGTTATCGCACAACAGAATGAAACAATTGATGCCATTTGTTGGCGCCATTACGGTCGTACATTAGGAATGACTGAACGTGTATTGCAGGCAAATCCCGGGCTGGCTGATTTTGGCGCGGTGTTGCCTCATGGAACGAAAGTTGAAATGCCGGAATTCATGCCTGCTGCCAGCAAGCCCATGATCCAGCTTTGGGATTAAGGGGAATATATGGATAAATACAGCCACGCCACCTACGCCTGTGCCAGTACCACTGCCATTTTTTCCGGACTTTCTTTATATGAGTGGAGTTTTGTGCTTGGCGCGTTTGCCAGCATTTCCCTCGGCATCTTAACCTATCGTCTCAACCGTCGGGAGCAGATGAAACGAACTCTGATCCTGAAGAACATCCTGGAAAATCTGGAATTAGAACCCGCGTCAAAATCAGCCAAGATTGTCAGTGAGCTGATAAATCAAGCACCGAAAGATGTGTAACCGGGAGGCTGAACAAATTTGTCGGGAATTAAGTTAGGAATAGGTGCGATGAAAAAGGTGCCTTTAATTGTGAGCTTGATAATTGGCATTAATCTTGGTTGGTGGGGGCATCGTTCCTTGTTTCTGAATGACATAACCAATTTGAAACAACAACATGCTGCACAACTCGTTGCCATTAACCAAAAAGCGAGTTCAGAAACACTGGCTGCCATTCAACAAATGAAAACTGCACAAAATCGGGTGGCAGAATTGGATGAATATTATTCAGGAAAATTAGCTCATGTCACCGAAGAAAATTCGGTTCTACGTGCTGACATTACTGCTGGTCATCGGCGGGTGCAAATCGCCGCCGCCAACCTTGCTACCTGCCAGCTCACCCAAAGCCGAGATACCGGCACCCGCAGCGTGGGCGATGGAACCCAAGTCGAACTCACTGCAAAAGCTGGACGCACTATTTACGATATCCGAGCCGGGATCATCGGCGATCAAGCCAAATTAGACTATTTGCAACAGTATGTACGTGATGTTGTCCGGCAGTGTAAGCCAGAATAATCGCATGTTGTCTTAATGCCTTTCAGTTCCAATCAAAAGATAGCGAAAAGCCTTTTTTCATTCTGAGGGAAGGCTTTTATTTTATTGATTTAAAAAGATTTTATCGCTGGATTTGTATGTTGTTTCTTACAACCCCGGTTTAATGTCTGGCCTGCTTTTTCATGGCATTCTTACGTCATGAACACACAACTCACTGAACTGATGCGCTTATTGCGCAACCTGATCCGAACAGGCGTCATTACCCAAGTGGACACCACAAAGGGAATGTGCCGGGTCGCGACAGGCAATCTTGAAACCAACTGGCTGCACTGGCTGACATCCAGAGCGGGAAACTCCCGCACATGGTGGGCGCCCAGTGTCGGTGAGCAGGTTTTATTACTGTCCATAGGCGGAGAACTGACCACCGCCTTTGTGTTGCCTGCGATTTTTTCAGATGAGTTTCCGGCTCCATCAACATCACCTGAAGCGACACATATTAAGTTTCCGGACGGTGCCGTAATGGAGTATGAACCGCAATCCGGCGCATTGACTGTGACTGGCATCAAAACCGCGACAGTGACTGCATCGGATTCCGTCCATATTACCGCGCCGGAAATCACCTGTGTCGCCAGTACCCGAATTACGCTGGATACACCGGAAGTCATCTGTACGCAGCTGATGAGCACAGGCAACTTGATTGTGCGCAACGGCGGCAAAATGACGGGCAATATTGAACACACCGGAGGCACATTCAGTTCCAACGGCGTGGTCGTGGATTCCCATAAACACACCGGCATCAGGTCAGGCGGTGACACATCAGGAGGCCCCGTATGATGTACCTGGGAATGAACCGGCAGACGGGCCGGGAGTTGACAGATCTGGCTCATGTCCGGCAATCCGTCAGCGACATTTTATTAACCCCGGTGGGCAGCCGTATTGCACGTCGCACCTACGGCTCTTTACTACCGGAACTGATCGACTGGCCACAGAACTCGGCGCTCCGGCTTCAGGTTATGGCTGCCAGCTATACCGCAATCAGTCGTTGGGAGCCACGTGTGACGCTGACGTCCATCACGATGGAAACCCTACAGGACGGCAGAATGGTGGTGGATATTACGGGTACTTATCATCAATCCGCCAAAGAATTTTCACTTTCGATTCCGGTGAGGTAAGCAATGCCAACAATCGATTTAAGCCAGTTGCCACCACCGGATGTGGTTGAGCCACTGGATTATGAACAACTGCTGGAAGAGCGCAAAAAAGGATTGATCTCGCTCTACCCAGAAGATCAGCAAGAGGCTATTGCTCGTACCTTGCAACTGGAGTCCGAGCCTTTGGTCAAGTTGCTGGAAGAGAACGTTTATCGTGAACTGCTCTTGCGTCAACGGGTTAACGAAGCAGCTCGGGCCGTGATGGTGGCCTATTCGACAGGCAGCGATTTGGATCAATTGGGTGCGAATAATAACGTACCCCGCATGATCTTACGTCCTGCGGATAACTCCACCATACCACCAACCCCCGCAGTGATGGAGTCTGATAACGACTACCGTGTGCGCATTCCACAGGCTTTTGAAGGTTTGAGCGTAGCTGGCCCGGTCGGTGCTTATGAATACCATGCCCGCAGTGCGGATGGCCGTGTTGCGGATGCTTCGGCAATCAGCCCATCGCCGGCTAACGTCACAGTGACAATTATGTCCCGTGAAGACAAGGGTGTTGCTTCCAAAGAACTATTGGAGAAAGTCGAAAAAGCGCTGAATGACGAAAACGTGCGTCCAGTGGCCGATCGCCTGAAAGTTCAGTCAGCGAACATTGTGGAATATGAGATTGATGCGGTGCTGTACATTTTCCCGACACCGGAATCAGAACCTATCCGCAAAGCGGCTGAACAAAAACTAAAACGCTATGTTGAAGCACAGCATCGTCTGGGGCGTGACATTCGTTTGTCGGCGATTTATGCCGCACTGCATGTAGAAGGTATCCAGCGTGTAGAACTGAAAGCACCGTTAAAAGACGTGGTGCTGGATAAAACTCAGGCTTCTTACTGCACCAAGACCACATTGACGATGGGAGGCTCGGATGAATGATCGCCTTCTGCCGGTGGGCTCAACCCAGTTAGAACTTGCGGCGGCTAAAGCTTGCGCTCAATTGCAAAAGGTCAAGGTTCCGCTACGTGAACTGTGGAACCCGGACACTTGTCCGGCATCACTTCTGCCTTATCTGGCATGGGCATGGTCAGTCGATCGCTGGGACGAACGTTGGTCTGAGAGCACCAAAAGGGAAGTGATCAAAAGTTCATTGTTCCTGCATAAACATAAAGGAACGATTGGTGCGATTCGGCGGGTCGTTGAACCGCTGGGGTATCTCATCCGCGTAAAAGAATGGTGGCAGACCAACGATACTCCGGGCACCTTCCGATTGGATATTGGCGTACTGGAAAACGGCATCACCCATGAGATGTTCGAGGAACTGGAAAACCTGATTTTTGATGCCAAGCCAGTGAGCCGACATCTGATTGGGTTGGACATCAATCTGGATACACGTGGTGAATATCACTACTCAGCGGCGACATACAGTGGTGACGAACTGACAGTTTACCCTTATTTCCCGGAACAAGTAACGGTATCCGGCTCAGAAGTTGTGGGCGCGGGCGTACATATTATAGATGACATGAGGATTAGATCATGAGTACCAAATTTTTTGCGCTACTGACACAGTTAGGTGCAGATAAGTTGGCAAATGCTGCGGCATTGGGTACAAAAATTGAAATTACCCATATGGCCGTTGGTGATGGTGGTGGCAGCCTGCCGACGCCAGATACCAAACAAACCAAACTGATTAACGAAAAACGTCGTGCCGCGATTAACACGCTGAGCATTGATCCTAAAAACACCAACCAAATCATTGCAGAGCAGGTTATTCCTGAAAATGAAGGTGGCTGGTGGATCCGTGAAATCGGCCTGTTTGACAAAGATGGCATCCTGATTGCCGTAGGTAACTGTGCGGAAACCTACAAACCCCAATTGCAGGAAGGTTCCGGCCGTACCCAGACTATTCGCATGATTCTGATTGTCAGCAGCGCTAATGCGGTGACATTGAAAGTTGATCCGTCTGTGATTTTGGCTACGCGTGAGTATGTGGATGATTCCATAGAGAAACACGCAAAAAGTCGTAACCATCCTGATGCAACGCTGAAAGAAAAGGGATTTGTTATTCTGAGCAGCGCGGTAGATAGCAATAGCGAAACTCATGCAGCAACACCGAAAGCGGTGAAGGCGGCGTATGATTTGGCGAAGGCGGCGGATAATAATGCTAATGGTCGCGTTCCGTCTGGTCGTAAGGTGAATGGTAAGGTGCTGTCGGCGGATATTACACTGAATGCGGGGGATGTTGGCGCTTATAACACAGCCCAAACTGACGCTAAAGTGAGTGAGGCTAAATCTTTAGCTAACACTGCAAACCAAAATGCGGCTAATGCAAATAATAATGCCAATACACGTTTGGAGAAAAACAAGAATGGAGCGGATATTCCAAACAAACCTGAGTTTGTGAAAAACCTCGGTTTGGTGGGAACTAAGGAACTGGCAGAAAATGCAGTGCCGAATGCACGGAAAGTAAATGGCAAGGCGTTAACGGGGGATGTGACCCTGAATGCCGAAGATG
>NZ_JBBMXH010000133.1:0-9242 GCF_037996725.1 Xenorhabdus entomophaga | reverse complement strand
TATAAGAATGAAACGTAAACGCGCCTGGATGAGAATTCAGTTTTTAGAACAGGTATTACAAGCGGGATTTTCTAACCTGAATATTATTTAATCATTCATGCGGTTGCCCTGACCCAATACCCACGAATTACTCGAATTACATTTTGCTATTCCTCTGGCTGGTGGCATTCTGAATGCCCTGAGTACACGGACAGATGCAGCGACATTAAATTTTGTTTTTGAAAAACTCAGCCCCAAAATATTATTTATCGATAAGAGTTATATTTCGTTATTAGATAATGTCACTTTCAATAGTCAAATCAGGATAATTATTGTTGATACGGCCAATTCAACCATCCCAATATCTACAACTGAATATGAATTTATTCCTTATGAGTCACTGATAACCGAAAACATATCAAAAACCCTGTCATTTACCCAGATTGACGAACAAGAAGCCATCAGTATTAACTCGACTTCAGGAACCAGCGGGCAACCTAAGCTGGTCGTTTATTCTCATCGTGGGGCCTATCTTAACGCCATTTCCAATATATTGGATTGGGATATGCCCAAGCGCCCTGCCTTTTTATGGACACTTCCTATGTTTCACTGTAATGGCTGGTGTTTTCCATGGGCAATTGCAGCACGGGCCGGTACTCATATCTGTATGAAAAAATTTGACGCAGAAGAAGCAATAACGCTTATGCAGGAAAATAATGTAACACACTATTGTGGTGCCCCAATTGTTCACTACTCTTTGGGCAAAGCGGCCCAAAAATTTGGGATACATTTTGGTGGGCGCGTTTATGCGCTTATTGCAGGAGCCCCGCCAACAGAAATGGTATTTTCTCTATTGGATTCCATTGGCATTACGGCAACACATGTCTATGGTTTAACCGAGACTTATGGGCCTGTCGTTATCTGTGAAAATAAACCTGAGTGGGAAGATTTGCCAAGATCAGAAATGATCTTAAAGAAGATGCGCCAAGGGATCGTTTCCAATTTACAGGGGCAGGTTAGTGTTATTGACGAAAATAACGGGCTGGAAGTTCCTTTTGATGGCAAAAGCATTGGGGAAATTGCCATCCGTGGGAATATTGTCGCTTCTTACGATCCGGCACGTCATGTCACGCCAGAGACGACCAGCCAATGGTTTTATACCGGAGATTTAGCCGTTGTTGACCCCGATGGCTATATCAAAATCATCGATAGAAAAAAAGATATCATTATTTCCGGTGGTGAGAACATTTCCAGCCTTGAATTAGAGAATGCCCTATCCGGTTATCCCGGTATTTCAGCCGCCGCCGTCGTCGCGAAACCTGATCCCTATTGGAGCTACAAACATACTTATTATACCGTCTATAAAAGACTACTAAACACGGCAACATCAATTCATTAATCCCCATTCACCTCTCTCTTAGTCTAGTATTATCTTTCTAAATCTATGCAATTTATTGTATAGTTTTCCGTATAGAAACTTCCCATACACTTTTTTCTATACAATCTTGGTGGGTTATGAAGCTGACAGACTTAGTGATTAAACGGGCAAAACCAAAGGAAAAAGCCTATACACTGGCAGATGGCAACGGACTATCTTTGTTAATTGATACTAATGGCTCGAAAGGTTGGAGATACCGTTATCAATTCGCGGGTAAAACCAAAATGATATCATTAGGCGTCTATCCGGTTGTAACACTGACAGAAGCCAGAACCAAACGTGATGAAGCCAGAAAGTTAGTGGCTAATGGGATCAATCCTAGTGAAGTAAGAAAAGCTGAAAAAATATCCGCTGCAAACCTGATAGAAAATACCTTCAAAAATATCACTTATGAATGGTATGAGAAGCGTGTAGATAGGTGGTCAACTTCTTATGCAGAAGCAATGATGACAACGTTTGAAAAAGATGTTTTCCCTTATATAGGCAATAGACCTATTGCTGAAATTAAGCCAATGGAACTTATGGCTGTTTTATCACGATTAAATGAGCGGGGAGTAACTGAGAAGCTCAGGAAAGTGCGTCAACGTTGTGGGGAAGTCTGGCGATATGCAATAGTAACAGGGAGAGCTGAATATAACCCCGCACCTGATTTAGTGTCTGCTTTTATTCCACATAAAAATTCACATTATCCATTCTTGATAGTTGATGAACTCCACGAATTCTATAAGTCTTTAAATACTTATACAGGCAGTTTCATCGTAAAGATGGGGGTGCGATTGCAAATTATAACAGGTGTCCGTCCTGGTGAATTACGTAATGCTGAGTGGTCGGAGATTGATTTTAATAAAGCCCAATGGGAAATTTCTGCTGCAAAAATGAAAATGCACCGCCCTCATATTATCCCGCTATCGAAGCAGGCTATTGCTATTTTAGAACAGATGAAACCCGTTACAGGCCAAAGAAAATATGTTTTTCATGGCAGGAGTAATACAAGTAAACCAATGAGTGAAACTGCCATGAATCAGGCCATTAAGCGTATAGGTTATGATGGCAGGGCAACAAGTCACGGATTCCGCCACACCATGAGCACTATCTTACATGAGCAAGGCTATAACACGGCTTGGATTGAAACCCAGCTTGCCCACGTTGATAAGAACAGCATTCGAGGTACTTACAACCACGCCCAATATCTGGAGGGTCGCCGGGAAATGCTGCAATGGTATGCGGATTATATGGAGACGCTGGAGCGAGGCGAAAATGTACTGATCAGAAAATTCGGCACAACAGCGTAAAGATATGGTGATTTTTCACTCTTCTGTGCCCGGGGCAAAACCGCCTGTTTTTCATACAATAGACAGATAAAAAGGTAGAACTTCTATAAAACGATAAATTCAATAAACCGGATAAACAATTAACGCTGTTCATTTAATCTTGCTTTTTAAATAATCCGCCTGTCATCAAACAACATCCACGATGAGCACTCAGGGACTTGGTAACAGGAGAAATAAATGTCAACGATTGCAGTATTGAAAGAAAATCTTATTCGTTTGCCGGAAGTTAAACGCAGAACGGGTTATAGCAAAGCGTGGATCTACAAACTGATTAGCGCCGGGGCATTTCCAAAACAAGTCAAACTTGGTGCTCGCTCCGTCGCTTTTATTGAATCAGAGGTTGATAACTGGATTGCGCAACGTATTGCTGAATCACGAGCGGCATAACACATAAAAGAATATGACATAAGAAACGTAATATAAAAAAGCAACGCCCCAATGTGCTCTCAACACATACAGGGCGTCTAACCAACAACCGTTATACGGAGTAACGATGATGGCTGATACACAGCATACCCAAACTCACCCTAAATTTACATCTTTGGATAAATCAGGTAGTCAAAAACAGCTCGACTTTATCCAGACCGTGAAAAGATCCGCTATGTACCATTGGGCAAATCTGCTGCCTGCGTGTGGTATTGATATCCCTGCAAAGGGTAAACATGGCGCCTGCCCTGTTTGCGGCGGTACTGACCGTTTTCACTTTATCGACGATCATCATCATGGCAACTGGTATTGCCGCCAGTGTGACGCCCCTAACTATGGTGATGGGCTGGATTTAGTGGCAAAAACCAAAGGGATCTCTGTTACTGAGGCGACAAAAGTTGTCGCTAATGTGCTGGCATTGCCTTTGCCCGAACCCAAGCCAACCAAAGAAACCCATTATCCAACACAGCCGATTGCCGAAAGGGTGGCGGCACTGATGACGCAAACTGTCGCCGGACAGTCTTCTTATCTGACTGCGAAAGGGCTGCAATACCTTGATCAGCGACTACTGCTCGATAATTCGGCTGTGTTGGCACTAACAACACTGGATAAAAAAGTCACAGGTGCGCAGATCATCAAACCGAATGGTGAGAAAAAATTACTCTCTGGCAGTAAGAAGAAAGGCGCGTTTATCGCACTGTCAGAGCTGGAAGCGCACCCGGATACAGTAATTATTACCGAAGGTTACGCCACAGCACTCACGGTTAACCAACTCTGTAAAGGTACGGTTCTGGCCGCGCTGGATGCAGGCAATTTGTATTCTGTTACCAAAGCCGTTCGGGAGCGGTGGCCGGACACCAAAATTATTCTGGCTGCGGATAATGATTGGCACTCCCCCGGCGAGTTGGATAAGAACGGTAAACCCAAAGTGAATATCGGCAAGATTTCGGCAGAAAAAGCTGCCCTTGCGGTGAATGGCTGGATCACCTTGCCACCGGATGCTGTTAAAGCTGACTGGGACGATTATCGTCAGCATTATGGTATTGAAGCAGCAAAGCAGGCATTCAGTAACGGGTTATATCAGGTGGAAAATAAGGTAGCAGTGCCAAAAACTGTGGACATCAATTTAGATGAATGCAGGGAGAAAGAATACGATCCGTTAAAGCCCCATGTTGATATCCGTAAGAAAGGAATTTACTGGGTTGAACCCAAAGAGCAAGGCGGTGAGATCGTCGAAGTTGAAAAATGGCTGAGTGATTACATGGAGATAGTTGGCATTGGCAACGATGGCAGCGAAGGTTATCTCATTATTAAGCTACATCAGGAAGGCACGGGAAAATGTATCGTTGAAGCCCTGCCGCGCCGCGAAATCGGAATGCCGAACGGTTGGGCAAGGTTACGTTCACGGGGCATGAACATTACCGTAAAAAACAGCCTGTTGCCTGTTTTGGCTGAACATCTGCAACGCAGTGGTGATCGCTGTGAATGGGTGGTGACACAAAAGGCTGGCTGGCACTGCGGGGCCTATGTGATGCCGGACGGTGAAATCATTGGTCAGCCTTATATGCCTGTCGCGTTCAGTGGCGGCACATCCGCCATTGCTGGTTATGTGGTCAGGGGAAGCGCCGAACAGTGGAAAACGCACGTTGCGTCATTGCTGCAAGGTAACCGTTCAATGATGCTGGGCATACTGGTAGGATTAGCAGCACCGCTTAACTCATTGACAGGTGGCAATTGTTTCGGAGTACACTTATTCGCCCAATCCTCAGCAGGGAAAACCACTACAGTTGAGGTCGCCAGCAGCTTATACGGCGATCCCGAAGAGCTTAAGTTATCGTGGCACGGTACTAATCACGGTTTAAACAACGAAGCTGCAGCCCGTAATGATGGTTTCATGCCCATTGACGAAATCGGACAAAGTTCGAATCCGAAAGAAGTTGCTAACAGTGCCTATAGCCTGTTTAACGGTGTCGGCAAAATTCAGGGAAAACGCGAAGGGGGGAACCGTGCGGTGATCCGCTGGAAAATTGCTGCCCTCTCGACGGGCGAGGAAGATTTAGAAACGTTCCTGATAAAAGGTGGGATCACCCCGAAAGCCGGGCAGCTTGTCAGGCTGCTCAGTGTACCCTTTATTGATACGGAATGTTTCAATGGCTATGAGGATGGTGACACCCACGCAAGAGCCATTAAACGGGAATCCAAACGCTATTGTGGTGCAGCAGGGCGTGAATGGATTCGGTGGTTGTCTGAATATCAGGAGCAGGCAATCGAAATGACCGCCCGTAAAGAAAAAGAGTGGCTTGATGGCCTGCCAGAAGAAGCCTCAGCCCAAGTCAAGCGCGTTGCTGTTCGTTTTGCATTACTGGATGCCGTTGGAGAGCTGGCGACCCATATCACTGGCTGGAATAAAGAAGTGTGTCATGCTGCGGTAAAGCAAAGTTTTGATGACTGGTTAGCCGATTTTGGTATCGGCAACCGGGAAAAATATCAGGTTGTCACCCGTACTCGTGACTTTATCCAGAAATACGGGTTGTCACGCTTTCAACCTTATACCTATGGTAGGCCAAACGGTGATATTGATACATCACACGCCATGAGAATTAGCGATCTTGCCGGGTATCTGGTGCATAACCGCCGTCATGATGGACAGGCAGAATACCATATTATTCCCAGTGTATTTGAAGCAGAGATATTGCAGGGATTGCAGAAGAAATCCGGCTTTGAAGCCTTAGAAGAGGCTGGAATGTTGGTTAAAGCGGAAAAAGACCGCTTTATCAGTAAAACCATTTCAGTGAATGGGACGCAGGGACGGTTTGTGGTGTTAATTTTCAGGGATGAGGACTAATGCTCACGTAGGGTTAAAAAATGTTGGGGTGACGGGATATCGGGATAAGAGAGATTTATTTTAATATATATCAACTAATTATAGATATTTTACTTATCCCGTATTATCCCGTGCTATCCCGTAATACTGTATGACTATATAAAGTGATATTGCGGCAATAAAGTTTATCCCGAAAAAGTCTTTTCTCTGGCAGGTTATAATTTATTGAATTTAAAGTAATTTAAAACTGTGAGGTTATGTCACGGGATAAGCTGGGATAACACGGGATGGATTAACTTAATGAAATATATAATAAACATGTCATTTACCCCGTTATCCCGTGAAAATCTGTGCAGTGGTATAGAGGCAACCAATAGAAATGTTTTTTCAGCTCTCCGATTTACCGGGTTAATTTATTAGCCCGGTAAATCGGAGAAGACAAGCGCAGCGCGTCAGTATCTAAGCAAGAAACGTTTTCTGGCTGGCAATCAGTTTTGCCCCGCACGCGGTGCTCATACCTTCCAAGGCGATCTGTTTGTTCTGATACTTTAGAGACTCGCTCCCTTCTACTATCGGAAACGTATTCTCACATTTTGGACAAACAACTAAATCACCTTTGCCTGCGACAGGAACACCTTGATAAATATAACCATCAATGGCGGTGATCACTTTCCCACCGTGATCAGTTGTATCATTTAATCGAATAACAGCTTTACCTGCCATAGTTATACCTCTGCCATTAGTGGTAATAGCTGTAAATCCCGCAAGCAGATTTCAATATCATTGGCTTTATTGATATGCTCTTGGTTTTCTATGTCAAAAATATCTTTTGTTGTGATAATTAATGACCCTGCTTCACCGTGTTTATCAGTAATAGGAATAATTTCTTCTGCCATTGAAACCATGGCAGAATTTATTTCAATGGGTAGGTAAAGCATCCAGCCTGCACTTAACCGATCGGGGAAAACCTGCTTTCTTTTTAATGAATATTTCCCATTTTCTAGGGTAATAGAAGGCGCATAGTGATGTGAAACTAGAAAATTCACAAAGTCTAACAGTTTATTGAATTGAAACTCTGTTTCTTTGATAGAGAGATTGATTTCTATTTTTGTTTGGCCTAGCTGGTTTCTACGATAATTATGATAAAAGATGACACATCCATTGGTATTATTTTCCCCATCCCAAATTCCTGACATAACCATGGGATATGCTTCTGTATAGCCGTCTTCAAAATCTTTTATAGATTCTTTAGTGATACCCTGTTTATCAAAAGCCACTCTCGTCAGCGCTTCCTCTGGAGTGTCACCAGATAAATACCAAGTTTTAGTACGGCCCAGTAGAATATCTATCTGTTTTGCGATTTCATAAGTGTCATTAACAGCTATTTTAGGCGTTAATGGTTCTTTCCAGTCGGTATATATTTCTATATCTAATGATAAAATAGACATCGGCCTTTCCTATTAGTCTATAAAGGTGTGTGAAATGCTGTAATATTAGGATAAATAGAGAATGCTTTTGAATAATAAGCAAAACTAACAGGCTGCAAAAAATGCCAGTGTGAATTTGGAATCCCTGCAAATTCAATGCATACTGCTTGCTGCCTTCCTGCCTGAGACATCATCGATTTATGCCCACTTTTACTTATTTTCCAAAAAAATTTAGGCACACCACCTTCAAAAAATTGGTCATATTTAGCCTTAGCTTCCAGAAATAGACATTGTTTAGGTTTCCAACCATCAAAACGAACTTCAGAGCACTTCCATACCTTAATCTTTCCCATTTCTGGATTGTATTCTGAATTACAAATTTGTATTTGATAAAGAGTAGATTTTGCTGAAATACTTACGCCCTCCCAAAAGGGTGTAACTGAACCGATAGCTGGACATTCATCACATTTCTCTCTCGTCGTACTTATCGCATCGGTTCTGGATTCGGCTTTGTCTTTTTCAGCCGTATCTTCTTTCTCTTTTGTCCCTTCCATAATACCAACGGCAACTAATCCGGCTACGCAGGCAGCAAGCGTCCATTCAGCGGCAGCGACGAGCGCCGCGCCCGCAGCGGGTGCACCAAGAACTAAGGGGCCTGGCATATTAACTTCTCCTTTTCATTAAATTATCCAATACTCGCAGATAGTCACGATATTGTTGTTCTGGATTATCTCCCGCCTTTAACATATTTTGAATTTCGGGCGAATCATGAAAATTGCGATTAAACGCTACAAAATAGAGGTAAGAGCAGATCAATTTTTTCTCTTTAAATCCCATTGAAATTAAATCTAGGTATGCTTGTTTGAGCCGTTTATGCAGACTGTGTTCACTTTCACCTTCGACTAATTCAGCGTGTTCTGACTGAATCTGTTTTCGTACTTTGGTGATATACGCTTCATCTTCGGCATCAATAAATTGACTTACCTGTTCCTTACTGAGTTTGATCATCGTTGCGCTCCTTTCACAGAATAAAACTGACCATCCAGCCAGTAATTCCATTCATCAATAGGTTGTGTGAATGTGGTTAATTGTTCCTGACTGAAAATATCCCGGATTTGATGTATAACGCGGGGATCGTAAAAACGTAACAGCGCCGTTTCACCGCTTTCCAGCTGAACGTTCAGATAAGGTTCAAAATGACGGGTCAGTGCATCCAATGAGAGGGTGGTGTACAGCCATGAAACGGCAGGGAAAGTTTTTTCCAGTTTTAAAAATTTCTCCACGAATACAATGTCATGGGTTATGTCAAACAACCACGGCCCGGCAAAAGCAATTTGGGCATCAGAAAAACGTCTGAACAGCGGATTATTCAGCCCCGCAATATAGGTGAATTCCTCGTCGAAGAGGCGTTCATACTGGAGACCATCAATCAGTGCATACCTTTTTATATCGGGATGTGTTTTTTGATATTCCTGCCATGCTTCCTGTGATATCGAGATCATGACTGCCCCCGGATGACCATTGCAGAACCGCCTAATGCGGCTTTCATTAAGCAACTGAGACAAATTTTCTCCGGTGGCGATGTTAAGATTGCCTCCGTAGCCTGTGCTGCGTTGATTTGTTTTAGTTTATCCAGTATATCCGGCAATTTTCCGCCCCAGCCTGAACCCTTACCCGGCGCACCGCTACCAAAGTTAACCGCAGCGCTGCTGGTGATCCCCCCTGCATCGATTTTCAGAAAATGCCCGGCGGCTTGAAGGGTCAGTTCAGCACCGGCATCAATCACAACCTTAGCGCCGGAACTCAGGTGAATTTCA